>NZ_JBZFLI010000016.1:0-107573 GCF_058315175.1 Metabacillus sp. RB-C-LZQ-3-1
AAAGAGGTGATGAACAATGGTTGTTCATCACCTCTTCTAGATCATGCGTTGCATAGATGCTCAAAGAGACAAATATCCCGTTAAATAGGTCATTTGTTTTGAGTGTGCAGATACAAAAAATCCGTACTTTAACAAGCACGGATTTTTTCACGAGCACTATGCAAGAAGATCGCAAATTGTGTACGATAACCGTTTTTGTTCTTAACCGTCTACATGTACACACTTAAATAAACCTCCATTTAGGTAAGTTTTTTAAGCTTATTCATGTAGATGAAGTATTTACTTCGTTAGTTAAGAACAGAAACCCTCACAAAACACATCTCCTAAACTGTAATTACTTTAAAAATACCAGAGTTGGAATATAATGTCAAGGACTAAATGACACGTTACAGCCCATTTCGAATATCTGTGACACTTTTCCCACCTCGAAACGCATGGCCAACCTTTATGGTCAAAATCGTATCAAAGCCTGATTTTTTGTAAACCTTCTCTACTCTTTCACTAATAGGAAGCACCCATAAACGCTCAACTTGTTTCTTTAGCATGTCTTCTTGAATATGGTGAATAAGCTGGCCAATTAGTCCTTTCCCTCTGTAATCTTCTAATGTGGCTACACTTTCTATTCTTGCATCTTGTTCAAATAAAAATACGCACGCAGTGGAACAAGGAATTCCATTATATTTTAGTATATAATGAACATAGCAATCTTGGGAAAACTCTTCCTTAAAGGCTTGTTCACGAATGGCCCCGCCAAGTTCATGGATTTGACACTCGATATCAATGGCATCCTGCATATTTTCAGCCGTTACCTTCTCAAATGTCACAAGTGGATTTGGCTCTATATCAATTTTTCGTGTCCACATTTGAATGGGGCTTTCAAATTCTTCAAAACCAAACCCTTTTTTCTTAAGCTTGTCAACAAATTTCTCTTGTCCTTCGTAGTTTGAAAGATAGAATCGTGGGATGATGTTTTTTCTCTCATAAAATGCAATTACTTCATTGATGATCTCGTCGAAATCATCTCCGTAAGTGGAAATATAGGCATGATTTGCATCATAATAATTTGGTTGATTTTCATTATAAAATAGTATCCCCCAACTTCTTTCTGCCTTCTTAGCAAAGGATGACACGTACGCAATATCTAGAGCTTCAATATATTTTTCAACCATATTCGTTTCCTCGCGTTCATTTTAATTTTTCGATTATCCCACCCTCATCATAGGGATTGGAATCGACGAAAAAGACCTTCCCCACATTTTTGAAAGATTTTACCGAGTTGATCGTGCAGGAACACGACAAAACGGGGGACATGGGCTGGGTTATCTATTGCCAAATGGATCGCAGATCTTCACGATGGACAAATCAATGTGGAAAGCAAACTGTATATGACTAGTACCTTTACTGTAAAACTACCTCTCAAAAGATAACTTGCAGGCAATTGCTCTACAAGTTTTTTTGTATCAAAGCTAAATTCAAAAATTTTTTTCGGTTTTTTCATTTTATTTTTGATTCTAAGAATTTATTTTCGATTCTACTTTTTTCGACCTAATCCGCCCCATCCTCACTACCTTCATATTTCAAAATAATTTCTCTTTCTTTCTATTTTCACCGTCTTTTCACCAAACCTATTAAATTAATAGCCATAGATATTCTATTGATGTTGAAGAGGATTTTAGAAGCTTATAGTAAAAAAGAGAAATAACCAAAAAGTGCCTTTCAATCGGAAGGCACTTTTCTACTATTCCTGCACAACAACATCATACCCTTGATCTTCTATTGCATCCTTTATCGCATCTTTTGATACTTTTGAAGAATCAAGCTCAACATCAACCGTTCCATTATCCAAATCAAACTTTACCTTTGAAACACCTTCTAATTTTCCAACACTTCCTTCCACTGCATTCACACAATGGTTACAAGACATGCCTTCAACTTTTAATGTGATTGTATCCATTCTATTTTCCTCCTATTTTTTCATTAGTCTTTGCACTGTCGTTAATAATTCATCAATAATTTCTTCATCACCTTCTTGAATTCGTTCAACAACACAAGTGCGTAGATGACCTTCAAGCAGTACTTTACTAACACCATTTAGTGCCGATTGTGTGGCAGAAATTTGCGTAATCACATCATCACAATATGTATCCTTTTCGATTAATGATTTAATACCGCGAATTTGGCCTTCAATGCGATTTAATCGAGTAATTAAGTTTTTCTTCACTTTATCAGAATGGTGACTCGTTCTATGTTCATGATGGTGACACTGTTCCTGAGAATCCTGCCCTGTACTCACTAAACACTCCCCCTTAATTCTCTCATTCTTGATATCCCACTCTTAACGGGCAGTAACACCCTACCTTAAGCTTCTGTTTTTACAAAGAGGGTAGGTGGGGATAACTGTCCGTAAAGGTCCGATTGGTTCAACTAACCATCATTCGGGGATGAAGCCCCACTGATGGAAGTTTCACTTTATTTTAATATACCCCCTGGGTCTCTTCAAAATTATCGTTCACATTTGTTTTCTGAGTATATAAAGCATGTCTTACTTACAAGTTGCTTATACATAAGGTAATACCATTATTTATAGGAGCGTGTGAATCAATGCGAACTTTACTAATCTTTTTTTCTCTTTTTAGCATACTCATTTTTTTAGTTGGCTGTGGCAGTTCTATCAACCAGCATGAACAAACAGAAGCAGCTGTGGAGGATTCGATAAAAACGGAGGCTATTTATATTGGGTTAATCGATTCTCATTCAATTGAAGTGATCATCAATCAAACACCAACAGCCATCCAAATATCTGAAGTACAATACAAAACTCTAGAGTTACTGGAAACAAATACACCTGTTACCATCACATACTACGTTCAAAAAAGCACCTCACAAAACATCTTAGAAAAAATCGAAATAACTGATTAACAATGAAAAGAGGAACAGTCTTAAACGTGAAACTGTCCCTCTTTTCCCCTAAATCTTTGTTTTCAACTGCTTGTCTAAATAAAATGTTCCTAATGGAATAAAAGCTAAAAATACTGCCCATACCGCCCAAAAGAAAGACCACCGTTTTGTAAAAAAGACAATGGCCACCATGATCACATAAGCAACAAATAGCATCCCATGCATTGCACCGACAATTGTGACCGCTAAAGGATAATCTAAAAAATACTTTAAAGGCATTGCAATTAGCAACAAAACCAAATAAGATATCCCCTCTAAATTTCCTGTAAACCGAAGTATTCCAACCGATGTATAAAACATCTTCTCACTCCATTTTTTATATCAATACTTCTATTATACAGGCTTGCTCTTTTTTGAAAACGATTAACTTTGACAATTTCATAACACTGTTACTTTGGAATAAATGATTCCTTTACTTTCCATACTAAAGAGGGAGGTGTACTTCTATGGAGTTTTTACATAAATACGGAGTTGAGCGGCAAGAGGATGGAGTCATCCTTACTCTTTATGTCTCTGATTTTGATACTGAATTTGCCAATGAACTAGGAACAAAAGTGACGTCTTCTCATCAAGAGGCAATCTGTGATTATGCTACTAGGAGATTTCCCCATTTAAAAATTAAAACTGTAAAAATAGTCTGTGGAGGAATAATGATTGGGATGTGCGCTTTTAAAGCGTTGGCACAACAAAAATCATCGGCAAATGCACCACCGCCAGAGCAAACATTCCAAACAACATTGCTTAATAAGCATGATTACTAATAGTCTCCATAAATCAAAAGGCAGAACCATTGGCCGGAATAAACGGAGTAAGAAATAAAAGGGGGGTAACTGCCCCCTTCCTTTCATGAGTACCAACTATACCTAAAAACCGAATCCTGTTCCCTAACCAGGGCCATAAGTACATGCTTCTACAATGATTAATAGGATAAATAATACAACTAATAAAGCAAAACTGCTGCCATGTTTATCACTCATTTCTATCACTTCCAAGGTCAATTACCCTAATACAGAATGTAAAAGCTTTAAGAAAGTGATATAGGCATTCTTTTCAGGTGAATTCATCGAACAGTCAACTGATTATTCATTTACCTTAAATTTGTTAATCGTTTCCTCCAATTCTATAATTGTTTTGGAAAGGGTTGATGCTAAATCTCCCAGCTCTTCAGCAGCTGCTGCTTGTTCCTCAGTTGTTGCGGTTACTTCTTGCGTTGTGGCTGAAGACACCTCTGCCACATCCACCATTTCACTTATGGCCTGCTCAACTTTTTCTTTGTTCATATTAATCTTACCGATCGAGGCTTCAATATAATCAATTTCATGAATAATGGAATTTGTTCCTTCTAAAATATTTTCAAATGCCTGCTGAGTATCATTTATGGAAGTTGATTGTTCCTTGAAAAGTGCAATGGTGGTTTTGACGAGCTCAACAGATTTTTTTGTTTGTGTTAAAATACTTGCAATAACCGTTTCAATTCTCATTGAGGAGCTCTTTGTTTGGTCAGCAAGCTTTCGGATTTCTTCAGCTACAACAGCAAAACCTCTTCCAGCAGCACCTGCTCTCGCAGCTTCAATGCTTGCATTTAGTGATAACAAATTTGTTTCTTCACTTACACTTTTAATCATTTTAACAATATCTTTGATTTGGACAATTTCTACATTTAATTGGTCCATTGTTGAATCAACCTGACTAATATTTGTCCCCATTTCTTTATTTTTTTCGGTTAGTACCTTTATTGTTTCGATAGATTGACTACTTAGCTTTTTGGTTGTCTCTGTAATGGCAGATACCTTGACCATATTACCCGCGACCTCATTGATTTCACTTGAGAGCTCTTTCATTTCACGGTTTGTTCTTTCAGAATAGTCGACTTGGCTAACAGCTCCCTTTGCCACCTCATCGATGGCGGTTGCGATTTGTTCTGATGCACTAGCTGATTCAGCGGAAATTCTCTTAAGCTCATTTGCACTATTCACTGCATAAGTCGAAACCTTCTTATTTTCTCGAATCATCAAGGTTATATTATCTATCATATGATTAAAGCTTTTCCCTAACTGACCTACTTCATTATTATATAAATCATTTGCTCTATGAGTTAGATCACCTTTTTCTGCTTCCTTCATAATTGCGACAATTTTATTAATTGGCTTAGTCATACTTCTTGCTAAAAAAATGCTGACAGCAACAGATAACAACATAAAGCCAAGAATAATCAAATAAACTAAATAAATAACGTTTTGAATTTCCTTCATTAAAAAGGATTTAGAAGTTGAAACAGCTACTTTCCAACCATTCTCTGTTTCTTTTACTGAAACAAGGTTGTCCACCGTATTCTTATGATCTTCAAACTTCATCCCTACTAATTCTGGTTTATTACTAGAAATGATCACTCCATCTTCATTATAAATCGAAATCTCTCTTGCCGAATTGTCTTGACCATTTTCATAAACCTCTTGAAATACTTCACCGTTTGCAACAAGAATAATTGTTCCAATCCGATCAAATTTTCGAAACAAATAAATATTCTCATAGTTGTTTTCGATCCCTGTTTTCCATGAAATGACACCTTTGGCGTTTTCAACTTCCTTACCATAAGGAGAGTTGTTGAAATCATCTAGAAAATAATCTTCCAGATTTTGTTCCCCATACACCGTATTCTCTCTATTGACAAAAAACATTGCTTTTGCGTTTTTATTTGAAAATGTAATATTAGAGAAAAACTCTGAGGCTGTTCGATCCTTTGTAATTTTTTCAAAGTCAGATAACCCTTCATTCGTTCGCAATGTTTCCATCAGGTCAATGTTTGAAAAAGGTACTAATGTTAAGTTATCCAGCTCTCTGAGAGCATTATTTACATTTTTGGTTACTTGAATAGTTATCTCCTGGTTCATTGTTGATACTTTATTTTCAATTGTATTTTTTGATACAAAATATACGACATTACCAATAATAATGCTTGGAATAAGAGTAAATAATAGCAAAAATAGAATAATCTTTGACTTAAGTGTCATTGCTTCTATATACCTCGGTACTTTTAACCTAAATCTTTTTCTTTTCTGAGATTCCGATTTTATTGGAACCCGTTTTTTCTGTCCTTTCAACCGTTTCGACACTGTTTCCGTCCCCCTTATAGTAAAAACAAATGAAGTCTAAACCTCCACATTTTGTCCTTACGTCGTAATCCCTTGATCATCCTCTCTGTGTATCCGTTTTCAATTATACAATATTTCCGACCAAATTCTTCATTTAATTTTAATTTTTTCAAATATTATAGTAAATTTATCACTTCTATTTTTTAATAAAAATCAAATCATTAGTTCTTTATACCTATACATTCCATTAAACTTAAGGTGGGTATTAACCTAATAATGATCTACAGTAAATAATTCTTACGCGTGCATTAATAGTATCCTAGCCGTAAATTAGTCGGACTCAAAAAAAAGACACCTTTCAAATTTGAAATGTGTCTTTTTTTTTCTTTTAACTTCTAACTTTTATTATCGAAAGCTAAAAAGATTTTCTTCGACTAAACCAATGACCAAGTAAATACAATCCAGTTAATATAAAAAATGAGTATGTAAGTTGCCAATCAATTTTCTTATATAAGTCAATCGTTTCTAATATTGGGAGACCCACATAAGCCCCAAATGCACCGTAAAAAACCGCTTTTATAAATGGATTAAATTGCGGCTTAAACTGTAACAAAAGCATAAATATTACTGGTAAAACAGATAATCTCAATGAAAAGCTTATAGTGGCTATTGGTATCACTTTTATTGGATATGCCCATTTCCCAAGACCAACTCCAATTACATCAAGAATTTCGGATATAACCATCAAAAGTAATCCTGCCGAAAATAACCGGGCAGAATCTTCCCGTTTACGAAATAATGCCCAGACAATCCAAGGAACAATAATCATTGCGAGTGCAATCCACCATTGCCATGTGAATAAAAAAGCATCCATGACTGCTTCAATCGTTAACTGTGTTGCATCACTGATTTTCTGGGTCGCTTTATCTATTTGATCTAGTCCTTCTTGATAAGTCATTGAAGCCACCTTCTTAAAGTTTAGATTATATATTAGTCTACACGTTGACTTTTGAACTATACTTTCAGTTAATCAAAAACTTTACTTAATAAGAAATGCTTAAAACGCCGAGTAGTTTTTACTCGGCGTATCTCATTTCATCTTTATGCACCACTAAAAAACTTATTTCTATCATCAAACAGCCATTGTCTTTTCTTGCTGCTCTTTTAATTCACGCTGCTTCTTTGATTTTCTAAAGTATAACAGTTCATACACAACGGGAATGACAACAAGTGTTAAAAGTGTCGCAACGCTTAATCCACCTATGACAACCACGGCTAAACTTGCAGATACTAAGTTACCCGCTTCAGCTTCTTTAAATAATAGTGGAAGCATGGCTGAAATTGTGGCAACAGCGGTCATGATGATCGGTCTCATTCGAATGGTTGCCGCTTCGACAATTGCATCACGAATCATCATGGTTTGTTCATTTTGTTTGACTCGATCTAGTAACACAATCGCATTTGTCACAACAATTCCGATTAGCATTAACGCTCCTAGTAATGCTGTAACATCAACTGTAATTCCACTGATGATAATCCCTAGTATCGCTCCAATAGCCGCAAGTGGTAGTGAAAATAAAATTGCGATCGGTGCACGAATCGTTTTAAAGGTAATGACCATGATGAGGAATACTATTCCGATTGATGCCAGCATCGTCATAAACAAATCATTAAAATCACTTGCTTGATCAGCATTTGCACCGCCAATAAATACTTCTACATCCTTTGGTACCTCAATGCCCTCTTCATCTTTACTTCCGAAAATTTCACTATTTACTTCTTCTGAAATAATCGACAGTTTCTCCGGGTCAACATTTGCTGTTACTCTTATATATTGTTTTCCATCTTTATGAAATGTACTTGTTGGTTCTTCTGTTTGTGTTAATTCAGCTACATCTGAAATGGTGGTCATCCCTGTAGCTGTCATAATTGGAACTTCTGATAGTTCCTTTTTTGTCTCTGGGGTGTACACTGGTTCTAGCATAACCATTGTTTGTTGATCATTAACCTCGATTGAGCCAAGTGGTGTTTTATTTAACATAACAGACGCTTGTTGGGCAATTTGATCAGCTTTTGCCATACTTGGATCGACTACAAATGAATAAACTGTTTTTGTTTCTTCTTGGTTGGTTGTAACTTTTTCAACTCCATCAATCTCTTTGACTTTCTTTTGAATATGTTCAGAAACAGTTACAAGCTCCTTAAGGTCATCACCGATTATATCAATTGTAATCGATGTATCTCCGCCTCCCATCATTGTCGCCTCAGTAACCTCTAACGTTGCACCGGTATATTGATCCTTTTGAGCAAGAACTTTTTCGATAAACGCAGTCATATCTGCCTCATCTTTTAATATCGCCATCATTTGAGTTTCCGTTGGGTTTCCGACAGCTCCATATTTGGCCGCATCAGCTGAGTTCCCGAGCTGAAGATACATATTTTCCAATTCTTCTTGTTCCAGGATATAGTTTTCGAGATTAACTGCCCCTTCTTTTACCTTCTCAATCGGTGTCTCGTTCGGGTATTCTAATGATACAAATACATAGTCTGCTTGAGTTTTATCCACCGATCCTTTAGGAAGAGCGATATATGTTCCAATAGAACCAGCAAAAAGAATGAGCGCTGTTAAAATGACAATCCATTTATGATTTAAAGACCATGTTAAAAATGCTGAAAAACGAGCTGATGGCTTATGCTCTTTCATTTTTGAGTTTTTTAGTAATCCAGCACTCATTACTGGAACAATCGTTAATGCTACAATCAAAGATGCTAACAATGAATACGTAATTGTTAACGCAAATGGTAATAAGAATTCTTGTAATCCCCCGTTAAGCAAACCTAGCGGCAAGAAAACAGCTACTGTTGTTAATGTAGACGAGGTAATGGCGGAACCAACTTCTTTTGTTGCATCAATGACCATGTTAACTGAAAATTTCTCTGTTTGTGCTCTTCTAAAAATATTTTCAATGACGACAATACTGTCATCAACAAGGCGGCCAACTGCTACAGCAACTCCACCGAGTGTTAAAATATTTAAAGTAACACCTGATTGGGCTAATAAAAATAGCGTAAAGCCCAAAGATAATGGTATTGATACGATCGTAATCAACGTTGATCGTAAATTGCGTAAAAACAGCATTATCACGATCGTTGCAAATAAAGCACCAAGCAATACCTCTTTGATCATACTGTGAACAGAAGATTCAACCATATCAGCAGATGCTAAAATGACGGTTGTTTCTAAATCATCGTACTTCTTGTTTATTTCTTCTGATACTTTTTCTGCTTCTTTACTAATAGTGACTGCATTTGACTGGCTGTCTTTTGTGATAACAAAGGTTAGTGCATCAGCACCATTTACTTTTGTTAAATTCCCTTCCTGCTTTTCAATTGAGATTGTTGCAACATCATTCAGTGACACGTTTGGAGCAATTTCGGTATTTTCAAGATTTTCCATCGTTTTTATGTTTCCAACAACTTTTATATTTGCTGCCTTGCCATCGACTGTATTTTCAGAAATAGCCGCAGCGGTGTTCTGACCTTGAAGCATGGTCATTATTTGTTCCATTGATACATTTTTTTCTGCCATCTTCTTTTCATTTAATGTGACAGAAACAAATGAAGGAATAATACCGTTCGTTTGGATATCTGCTACACCTTTAATCTCTTTAAACTGGGGAACAATTTCATCTTGCGCATATTGAACGGTTTCAGGATTGATTCCTTTATTAAACGTCAAAGCGATATAGGAAACCGGAATCATCGAAGTGTTTAACTGAACAATATTCGGCTTCATGACATTTTGCGGAAGTGTTACATTTGAGAGCGCCTCTTCAATCTCTCGTTTTGCTTCTTTTTTATCAACACTAGATTTTAAGTGAATATCAACAGACGAATATCCATCACCTGTGGTTGAAAACACATTCAGCTTTCCATTCACACTTTCAACAGCCTCTTCAATAGGCGTTGTCACCTGGTCCTCCATTGTATTCGCATCAACACCATTCCCCATTGTCACAACAGAAATAAACGGCTGATCTGCTGAAGGCAAAAATTCCATTGGAAGTCGGAAATAACTAAGTACCCCCATTACAAGAATTAGCGCAGACATTAAGAAAATGGCTGCTTTGTTTTTAAATGACCATTTTGTAAACCATGACATTTGATATGTCTCCTTTCAAATCTAATCATTTTTTGTTTTTGATGATTGAAACTGAAAAACTCCTTTCCTTATTAGGTCAAATGATTCACTATTAGTTCATGACTACAGACCTTATTCTAATTACAAAATGTGGAAACGATAATTGTCTTAAGGTGTAAAATCATCTAAGGCTTGAGATGTATATTAAATTTGAGTGGCAGCTGGTCGACCCGGGAAGTGGTTGCGTCAATATTAAAGGGGGTTGCATCTTTTCTTAGGAGCATTGCGTCATTATTAGGGGCTGTTGCGCCGTTTTATAGGGAACATGCGTCAAAATTGTGGACTATTGCGCCGTTTTGTAGGGAGCATACGTCAAAATTGTGGACTATTGCGCCGTTTTACTGGTTCGTTGCGTCAACCTAGGAAAAGTAGATCTTTCAGCAAATAAAAAAGACAGACTCGCTGTCTGCCTTTGTCATCATATTCAACGCTTTCTAGGAATGCTAAATCCATTATTAAGGGATGTAAATCCAATTTTAGGGTAATACTCCATTGCTTCCTGTGATGCAAGTAATAGGAGAGATACTTCCTCACCAATTTCATCTTGAAGGAGTTGAACAAGCTCTTTTCCGATACCTTGTTTTTGGTGTTCTTTATCGATGGCCAGGTCTGATAAATAGCAGCAATAGTTAAAGTCAGTAATTGCACGGGCAATACCGACGACTTTATCTTCATATCTAGCCGTAATGATGATATCAGCGTTGTCAATCATACGCTGTAATCTTGGTAAGTCATCTACAGGTCTTCTGATTCCTGATGCTTTAAAGACATGAGATAATTCTGACGCATTGATTTGATCATGGACTTTGTATGTATATTCCATTTTACCCTCTCTCCTCTTCCTATTTTTTCTAGTATATAGGAAAAAGACCCCCTTCTTCAATCTAAAGAAAGAGGTCTTTATTAAAACTTATTTATTTTCTAACACTTTAATAAACTCTCTCATATAATCAGGTAAATCTGGTGGACGTCGGCTTGAAACTAGATGACCATCAACCACCACAGCCTCATCAAGCCAAGTTGCACCTGCATTTTCCATATCATCACGAATTCCAGGTGTACTTGTTACTGTTTTTCCCTGTAAAATTTTCGCTGAGATTAACACCCAGCCTGCATGGCAAATTTGTCCGATTGGCTTTTTCTGTTCTTCCATATGCTGTGTTATGTCAATCACTTCTTTAAAGCGACGAAGCTTGTCCGGAGCCCAGCCACCCGGAACTAACAATGCATCATAGTCATTAGGATCGATTTCTTTAAAGTCAAAATCTGATGTCGCCGGCACACCATATTTCCCTTTGTAGGTAAAATTTGCTTCTTCACCTGCAAGGTGAACAGTAGCTCCTTCTTCACGTAATCGATGAATCGGGTACCACAGCTCTAAGTCTTCAAAGTCTTCATGGACAAAACTTAAGATCTTCTTACCAGATAATCTCATCTCTTTCCCTCCTCATCTTTGACAATAACGTAATTTCACGGTGCAGACAACTATGATCCCATATCGGCTAATAGATTTGCTGTATGTTGATCTGTAATCAATACATTAGCATACTTGCCTTTAAGTGCTCCATAAATAGCCTCTATTTTCTTAGGCCCGCCAGCAACCAAAATTGATTTTTCCTTTTTGGCAAGTTCATGAAGCTCAATACCGATTGTGCGATTATTTAGGCTTTCTACACAAATTTCACCATTTTTATCGAAGAAACGCGAGCAAATTTCTCCTGCTGCTTTAGACTGGATAAGATGCTGATCTTCCTTTGATAAATATTCTGCTTGTAAAAGAACAGAGTCTACAACCGGCGTACCGACACTAAAGATCGCAATATTCGCTTTTTTTCCTAAATCAAGGATTTTATGAATATGTCGATCCGCTTCAATCGCTTGTTTTACAACGATGTGATCAACAATGGCTGGTAGCGGTAACAAAAAGGTTTGGGTATGGAATGCCTCACCAAATAAATGAATGATCTCAGAAGCATAGGTTTTTGTTTCTGAATGACTTACCCCGCCATTTAGTTGAACGATGGTTGTATGACTTAATGGTCTTTGCTTAAGCTTCATCGCTACCTCATAAATGGTCGTTCCCCATGAGGTAGCAATAACATCATGATCTTTTACCACTTTATGAAGGTAATTAGCAGCTACTTCACCTAGCTGTTGTTTGATATAACGATTGTCATACTCTGATAGGGAGACAACGACAACTTCCTTTAAACCAAATTTTTCTTTAAGACGCTCCGTTAATAATTCATCAGCTTCCATTGGATTATTGATCTTAATCTCGACAATTCCTGAATCCTTTGCTTGTTTAAGTAATCTGGAAACAGTTGGTCTTGAAACATCCAATTTTTTCGCAATTTCCTGCTGACTATAATCTAATTGATAATAAAGTCTTGCAGCTTCAATAATTTTATTGAGTTTATCCTTTTCCATTTACAGCACCTAATTATCGTTTTTATAGGCTATTTCTTCAAACTTTGTTGCATTGTAATAAGTGTTAAGGAAGGTTAATTGAAGCTCCAGGATGCTCATCTTAAGTGGGGCGGGCGGTGAGCCTCCTCAGCGAATAGCGCCTGCGGGGTCTTACCTGTCCCGCTACTCACACAGAAGTCTTGCACCTTCCTCTACAATTAACCAAATCAGTTCTTCCTAACAGAACTTATGAAAAACAACAATCTTCTAGAAAAGAGCCTTTTTATATGACAAACGAGAGGCTGACAGTATACGTTCGTCAGCCTCTGTTGTTTGCATATATTATTCTGCGATTAATTTTTTTACACGAGCAACTACATTTTCAACAGTGAAGCCATATTCAGCTAGGATACGATTTGCTGGAGCAGATGCACCAAATGTATTGATAGCTAAAATATCACCTTCATCTCCTGTGTAACGATCCCATCCTAGTGGAGATGCCATTTCAATTGCAAGACGTTTTTTCACTTCTTTTGGAAGAACAGAACGCTTGTATTCAACAGATTGTTTTTCGAAGCGATCCCATGCAGGCATACTTACAACAGCAGCCTCAATCCCTTCTTTAGCTAAAGCTTGTTGTGCTTCTACTGCTAATCCTACCTCAGAACCTGATGCTAGTAAAAGAACGTCTGCTGTTTCTTTTCCTGCTGGTGAAACAACATATGCACCTTTTTGAACACCTTCATAAGCAGTATCTTTTGTTCCTTTAATTGTTGGTAGGTTTTGACGAGTTAATACTAAAGCAGTTGGAGTTGATTTTGATTCAATTGCTGTTTTCCATGCTGCTGCTGTTTCATTACCATCTGCCGGACGAACAACTGATAGATTTGGCATTGCACGTAATGATGCAAGCTGTTCTACTGGCTCATGTGTTGGGCCATCTTCCCCAACAGCAATACTGTCATGTGTAAATACATATGTTACTGGTAAATTCATAAGTGCTGCTAGTCGAATAGCTGGACGCAGGTAGTCAGAGAATACGAAGAATGTACCGCCAAAAACATGTAATCCACCGTGAAGCGCCATACCATTCAATGCTGCACCCATTGCAAATTCACGAACACCAAACCAGATATTACGGCCGCTGTAATCTTCACTAGTAAAGTCACCGCTACCGCTAATTGTCGTTTTGTTAGACCCAGCTAAATCTGCTGAACCGCCAAAGAAAGATGGTAGGTTTTTCGCGATTCCATTTAATACTTCTCCAGAAGAAGCACGTGATGCAAGGCTTGTTCCTTCTTCGTATACTGGAATATCTTTATCCCAACCTTCTGGAAGCTCACCACTGATAGCATCTTTGAATTGTTTTGCAAGCTCTGGATACTCTTTTTCATATCCTGCTACTAATTCGTTCCATTCATTTTCTTTTGCACTTCCAGCTTCTTTCACTGTTTTGTTAAAGTGATCATATACTTCAGCTGGAACGTGGAAATCCTCTTCAAATGTCCAATCATAAGCAGCTTTTGTTAATTTGATTTCATCTGCACCTAGTGGAGAACCATGTGAAGCAGATTTACCAGATTTGTTTGGAGAACCATATCCAATAGTTGTTTTTACTTCAATTAATGTAGGACGGTCTAAATCCTGCTTCGCTTGTTCAATAGCATTTGAAATTTCGTTCAAATCATTTCCGTCCTCTACACGGATGACTTGCCAGCCTTGTGCAGTAAAACGTTGTTCAACGTTTTCTGAGAATGAACGATCAAGATCACCATCTAGTGAAATATCGTTTGAATCATAAAGAACGACTAAACGTCCAAGTTTTAAATGTGCCGCTAATGAAGCTGCTTCTGAAGAAATACCTTCCATTAAATCTCCATCACCGCAGATTGCATATGTGAAATGATCAACAACATTGAAAGAAGGCTTGTTATAAGTTTCAGCCAAATGACGCTCAGCCATTGCCATCCCAACAGCCATTGCAATACCTTGTCCAAGTGGACCAGTCGTTGCATCTACCCCTGGTGTATGACCGTATTCTGGATGTCCAGGAGTTTTGCTGCCCCATTGTCTAAATGATTTTAAATCATCCATTGATACATCATAACCTGTTAGGTGAAGAAGGCTGTATAAAAGCATAGAACCATGTCCTGCTGATAAAACAAAGCGATCTCTGTTAAACCATTCCGGGTTCGAAGGATTTACATTCATAAATTTTGTCCAAAGCGTATAAGCCATAGGTGCTGCACCCATCGGCATACCCGGGTGACCTGAATTTGCTTTTTCAATTGCATCAATTGATAATGTACGGATCGTTTCAATTGATAATTTTTCTACTTTAGTTAATTCGCTCATTTTATTCCCTCCGAATTTGATATTTCTTGTAAAGCCACTTTTTTATTTTTTATGATCAATTGACCTGATGGTTGGTCTGCTGCAGACCATTCAACAATTGCTCTTTTCAATTGATTTGCAAGAAGTCGGTCTAATGCAGTCGGATAGGTTCCGCTACATTGTGATTCATCGATAACAACAACCTTCCAATCAAGATCAAATTCTCTAAAATGTTCTTCCAATGCAACAGGATCAACTGCTTGATCCATCATGAAAAAGGTGTACCCCTCATTGTTTAATTCCTTTTGTTTAATATGTTGTTTTAAGCGAGTAATACTAGAGGAATCAACTTGTTCAACTACTTCAGCTTCAACTGCCAGTGCGGTATCATGTAATAATGATGATGATTGCTTCCCAGGAATTTGAACGTTAAAAACGCGTACCTTTCCGTATGATAAGGAACTAGCTGTATCTCTCACTCTTTCAATATTTTCTACAATTGAATTTAGTGCTGTATCATAGCCTAATGTGAGCTCTGAATCCTTAATATTATTGAAGATACTAATTGGTACCTGCAAAAACTTGCCTGAGAAATCGTTCACATTAACTTTTGTATCCCCTAATAAAATAACCTGATCAAGCTCTATTAATTCACTAGCAAGTACGGATAAATGATCGTTCCATATGGTAATAGGAAAAGCATTGAATAAATAAGAATCCGCACCAAATGAATGATATGTATTCCTATTAAGTTCTTTTCGATATAACTGCTTAGTTGTATCGTTCCATTCAATTCCCATGACCGTATGACCTTGAACGGAAAGTTCTTCTACAAGGGTACGAACGATCTGTGCTGTACCTGCTGAAGCACAACCAAAATGAACTACACCTATTTTCATTATCGTAACCCCTTTATACGAAATTTCGTTCATTACTCAATGAACATTTGTTACGGATTTTAGTATAACATGAAGTACTAAGAAAGATAAATAGGCAAAAACCGAAATTATTTGAAATTTTACATTACGGCTGTTTTCGCAATCCTTGTTACTATAAAATTAGTGCTGATAAAGGTTGATTTCTGCTACAGGATGCTCATCTTAAGCTGGACGTGCGTTGAGCCTTCCCGGTGCCAGCGCCTTGAGCAGCTTAGGGCAAATAAGATGCAAATGAACAGATGACGTTTGTCTTCTATTCATTTACGGCAAAGCGCTGGCAGTCTAAAACCGCAACATCCTATTGCAACAACGATTGCACTTGCATGTCCTGTGCTTCAAAGCTGGATGTCGCAGCTTATCCACAGTACATGAATTTATAATTTCCTAGACGAACACAAAAATACCGACCCCAGTTTAAAATCCAGGTCGGTTATTCTTTATTTTCAGGTAATCGAATAACAAAAGAGGTTTGATGATCATCTGATTCACAAAAAATCGTACCACTATGTTTTTCAATGATCGTTTTACAAACGAATAATCCTATTCCAGTACCAGAACTTTTGGTTGTATAAAATGGTTCAAAGATTGTTCCCTTTGCTTCTTCAGGAATCTTTGGACCATTATTTGTTATAGTAAAGGAAATGGCATGTTGATGTTTATGACAAGTGATCCATAAATTACGTTCAATTGAATTCTCTTGCTTCAATGCATCAATAGAATTTAATATAATATTAACTAATACTTGCTTTATTTCATCCTTTACGGCTGTGATTTTACAGTCAGGGTCAATAGTCGTTGATACATTCACATCACCGTCTACAATACTTGGATATAGAAATGAAATTATATCACCAAATAGGCTTTCTAAGTGGATTTCTTCCTTAAGCTTTTCTGAAGTGTCAAGCTTTGACGCATGCAAAAACTGAGTTATCCTAAACTTCAGCTGATCTAACTCGTTCTCGATCGTATCCATATATTTTAGATTAGGATGTTCACTTTTCAACAACTTCATAAATCCCATTACAGATGTTAATGGATTTCTAAATTCATGTACAAAGCTTGAGGCCATCTGGCCAAGTAGTGATAACCGATCCTTGTGTGATTGGTTGACAAAAAGCATCTTTTCTTTTATCTCACTATCTTTTAACTCTGTATATCGTGTAACAGCAAAAAAACAATATCTGTCAAATAGATCATTAATTCTATCGATGATTGGTTGAAGGTCGTGGATAGAAACACCTGATTTTCCTACATATTTAATAAGTGTACTTCGCCCAATATTCATATTGTAAACAAATTCTCCAATATTACTTTTGCTTAACACTCGTTCTTTTGCTACATTACTAGCAAGATCTTTCAATTCTTGATCACTTATTGTCTGCAGCAATGATTTCTTGACCAATAGATACATGTGATATCCATTTTGCCCTACACGATCCTTGAAGATATCGTCATGTTGTATAATGACTTTTTCTAGCCACAAAGCTAAAAAATCATCCTGTGTTTCTTCCAAAAACTTGATTACCTTATCCTCAACAGAACACATTGTCCTAGATACCGAGTTCACTACTTTTCACCACTTTCATTGTGTGAATACCTTTAATGACAATTAGACAAAAACCGATAAAAATCCTTCTTTTTTATCACTTTATTCACATTTCTATAAAATATGTTACATTTTGAATAATTCTCATAATAATTTTTACAAACTTCTAACAATTCATACATTATATGTAAAAGAGATTCTACAAAAAGAATAGTCTTTAAAACTAAAAAAAGCCATGACTAATCATAGAATGAAGGTAGTCATGGCTCTATCCTTATTTTGTTTCACGGTGTAATGTATATCTTTTTAATCTTGGGCAATATTTTTTTAATTCAATACGATCTGGATTGTTCCGTTTATTTTTTGTTGTAATATAATTGCGATCACCTGTTTCAGTGCATGCTAGTGTAATTTTCACTCTCATTCTTTTTCCTCCCAATAATTAATTTTCTGCCGTAAAGGCAGGAAGTGGATCAGTGAACTGATTCCAGTCTTGTTGCATTTCCTCATCTGTAAGTAGACATTGATTAAGGGTAGCCTCGATTTCATCCCGGTTCATACCGACACCAATCATTACGATTTCTGTCATACGATCACCGTATAGATCGTCCCACTTTTCAAGTAACTCCGGTTCTTCTTTCAAAATTTGTGCTTGTTCTTCTTTTGGATATGTCGCAATCCATTCGCCCGCACCTTGAATCGTGATGGATGGACCAGCTTGTGAAAGAAGTCCTGTTATTTTGTTTCTGGAAGCAAGCCAGAAAAATCCTTTTGCACGAACGACATCCACTGGCCAGTTTTCCAGCCAAGCCATAAATCGTTCTGGATGAAATGGCCGTTTTTGCTTGTAAACAAAAGATGAAATTCCATACTCTTCTGTCTCTGGTATATGTTCATTCATTAGTTCTTGAATCCATCCTGCAGCTTGGCTTGCTTCTTCAAAATCAAATAAATGGGTATCTAATATTTCAGCTAGTGCAACATTCGAAAAACTAGTTTCGATAATTTTAGCTCCAGGATTTAATTTGTGAATCACCGCCCTTAATTCTTTAACATCCTCACGGTCCACCAAATCTGTTTTATTTAATATTAGGATGTTGGCAAATTCAATTTGATCAATGAGCAGATCCACGACTTCTCTCTTGTCAGATTCATTTGTTGCTTCCTTGCGGTCAAGCAAAGTTTCACCAGATGCGAAATCATGCCAAAACCGGTTTGCATCAACAACCGTAATCATTGCATCAAGAAAACAAATATCTGCTAAATTAATACCGAGCTCTTCATCGATATAGGAAAATGTTTGGGCCACTGGAATCGGTTCAGAAATTCCTGTCGATTCAATAACCAGATAATCAATATCTCCTTGCTCAACAAGCTTTTTCACTTCAATGATGAGATCCTCTCGTAATGTACAACAAATACATCCATTTTGTAGTTCAACAAGTTTTTCCTCCGTTCTAGAGAAGCCCCCCTGTTTAATAAGGGATGCATCAATATTAACCTCACTCATATCATTGACGATGACTGCAATACGCCTTTCTTCTCTGTTTGTTAAAATATGATTTAATAATGTTGTTTTCCCTGCTCCTAAATATCCACTTAACACAGTAACAGGAACTTTACGATTGGTCATTCCTAGTTCATCTCCTATAAATCGTCATTATTACGATTTTCATTTGATACTACTAACTATTCTTTCTGCTGCATGCCTAGCCCCGGAAATATTTCGAGCTACAGGTCCTATTTCCAGTTCTGCTAATGGACCTGAAACATACAAATGAGGACACCATTCTAAAGATGAATTAACAATTGGGTAGCCACATTCAGCACATTGCAAGTTTTCAACCTGTACCAATTGATCAATGAGCTTTCCTCCAGGTACATCAGGTTGAAATCCTGTTGCCAGCACAATTGTCTTGGCCTTTAGCGATGTGCCTTCTTCTTTTAAAGTCAGTTCATAACCTTCTCCGGCTTCAGTAGCACTCTGGATCTCACTAATGGAAATCGTAATTTGTCCATTATTCTCCAATTTCTTCAACTTCCTGTATAGTTCTCCTGGTATTGATCCTTTATTTCTCGCACTTTTTATGATTTGTCTTCGTTCCTGAAGGTTTGATGTCCTTTGAAAACCGGCTAAATACTTTGGTCCTAACCATCCGGGGTCACTATCAAAATCTTTTATGCGTAAATTATGCCTTGTTAAAAGTGTTACTCTGCCTGGAAATACCTCTGCGAGTTTTATCGTAATATGAGCAGCAGTCATTCCCCCTCCAACTACAATAAACGGCGGATCACTCAGTTTATTTTGTTCTAATTTTGGATTAGAAATATGAAGAATCTTTGAAGGATGACGTTCAAGTAATGGGAGAGCCCAATCAGGATATAAAAACTGCCCATTAATACTAATTGTTAATACTACATTCTTTCCTTCAATAATTGATTGATCCTCTAATTCAACATGCCATCGATCCTTCAATCTCTTACTCTTCCTTACAACACCTCTATGCCAAGCTCTTTCAATTTGAATATCCGATAAGACATACTCACAATGTTCATTAAATAATTCTAGTGATGGCCTTTTATAAGGGCCAAAAAAGCTAGTTTGATGAAAGTTCTTCTTAGCATATCTTTGTAGACTATAAGGATCGACATCAATATGATGAACAGATGGAGAACGAAGATGCTTCATTCCAATTAATCTTGTTCTTTTTTTCCACTCAAATAATGGCTCATCATGTAAATCTATGATCTTCATCTTATTAATTGAGGTTATTTTATGTTTAAGTAAATATGTAGCAATTGTACAACCGTGAATGCCGCCTCCAATAATAATCCAATCGTACACACTGATCTCCTTTTTTAAAACGTAATAATTACGATTTATATTTTAGAACATGATTATGAAAATTGCAAGCTCTTTTACATTCTTATACCCAACTTGATTAAATTACTATTAATAAACTATAGGAGTAACTTGGCTTGTTGCCAAACCGGAAGCTTTTTATCGATAAAATATTTCAAGCACAAAAAAATGCTGACAACAATGTGCCAGCATTTTTTGACATATTACATATTTACGCGTACAACACGTCCATTAAATTTTTGTGCCCAGTAGCCGCTAGACATATCAGCAATAGCAACTCCAGTTGAACTTTGTGATCCTATAAATTTGCCACCGCCTACATAGATACCAACATGTCCATCTGTTTTGTAAGTGTTAAAAAATACTAAGTCACCAGGCTGCATATTGCTTGTTGAAACCTGTTTACCGGCATATTTAAGCGAGTCAGTGCTTGCACCAACGCTCACTCCGATAGTAGAAAATGCCCAGTGAACAAATCCAGAACAATCAAAACGGCCGTTTGCTATATCATAAGAATTTCTTCCGCCACCAAATACATAGACGGAGTTCCCGATATACTTATAACCTGCACGAATTAAATCATTTACCGTTCCATTCGGATTTACAGGTGTTGACTCAACAGTTGAAGAAGACGTACTTTTTGCTAATTCAACAGATCCCGATGTTGAATTATTAGTAGAACCTTGAGTACTTGATGAGCTTTGATTATTTGTTGAGCTTTGTGCAGCAGCAGCTGCAGCTTCTTGAGCAGCTATATTTGCCTCTTTTTGCTTAAGGCTATTAATTGCCGCTAATTTCGCTGTTTCTTCATTTTTTAATTGTTCTCTTAATTGATCATTTTCACTTTTTTGTGAAAGAATATGCTCTTGCATTCCTTCTAATTCAGATTTCATCGCTTCTAAATCTGAAAGCGCTTCAACTTTTGAAACCTTCTTTTCATTTAATTTCTGCTCGTCCGCTTCTTGTTGCTGTATCATTGCACGGTCAGCTTCTACAATCTTTCCAACTGCCATTGCACGATTGACGAAATCGCTGAAGCTGGTAGATCCAAGTAATACATCCATATATTCTACATTACCGCCACTATGTTGGTAAGAAATAGCACGTTGTTTTAAAATTTCAGTTCTTTCTTTAATAGCTTGTTCTAGTTCAGCTATTTCACTGTTCATTGCTTCAATATCACTTTGAGTTGTTTTTATTTTTGATTCAGTTTCTTCTATTTTTTTTGTATTATCATTTATTGCTGCTTCAACATTTTCACTTTGCTTTTTTAATTCTTCCAACTCTTGTTGAATTTTCTCAACATCTTGAGTAGCGTCTTTAATATTTTCCTGAATTTCTGTACGCTCTGTGTTTTCAGCGTTAGCCGAAGGAATAGCAAATGAACTTCCTAATCCTATCATGACTGCTAAATTCATGATAACTAGTTTCTTTTTCGACATTCTCTTCCCTACTTTCGTTTCTCTCGTACAATCAGTATTTTTGCCTATGTATCTATTAAAAGTATTACTTTTTACTTACGTTTGTCACAATTAGTAGTATATCATCAAAAAATGACAAAAGTATGTATATAATATTACAGTTATGTTTCAAATATAACAAAAGACCTTATTATTCTACTAAAAATGGCACTTTTTACACTGTACCATACAAATAATTAGAATTCTACTATCTATCTATTAATTGAATCATTAAGGGCTAAATGGTTATTGTTTTGAGATTAGTTCGACCACAGTTATATCTGCCTGCTAAGAAAAGCGCAAGCTCCTTGATTTAGGAAACACGGTAAGCAAAGCAAACCGATGTTGACTTATCGTTGGGAGATGATCTGAAGTTTGATAGGCGATAGGCGCTGGCAGACTAAAACCGCAACATCCTGTTACATCAACTGCACTTGCACATCCTGTGCTTCGGAGCTACTACTAAAACTAAGTACAATATTTTAAACTTTCTTATCTTTCAATAAAAAACCTCCCACACCAAGTGGAAGGTTTAATTATCATGCTTATTAAATTATTTCAGGTGATGTTCTACAGCTTTGAGCCATGTTGTGGCCATAAGCATGTTTCCTGCGGAATTCATATGCACACCATCTGTAGTTAATTTGTAGCCATTGTTTTTTTCTAAATACTGAACAAATGCTTGATGTGTCGGCACGATTATTGCTTCAAATTGATTTGCCATTTCATTAACGACTTTAACGTATATTTTTAACATTTGATTACCTTGAGCTTGTAAATCTTCTTCTATTACAGTGGGTTCCATTAAAATAATACGTGCATTTGTATGTTTTTTTACTCTAGTAAGTAGTTCTTTATAGATTTTTTCAAATTCCTCTGCATCTACTTGTTCAATTTCCGGACGATCAAGTTGTCTCCACACATCATTGATACCAATTGAAATAGAGACATAGTCAGGATTAGGTTCAATTACATCTTGTTGCCACCTTGAGGCTAGGTCAGTAATACGATTGCCGCTAATCCCTTTATTTGTTATGTTAAATTTTTTTTGAGGATAAGTCGTAATTAAGTAATCGTGAATGATTCTTACATAACTTATTCCAATTTCTTCTGGATCTTCGCGCTTCCCTGATTCCGTAATACTGTCACCTATGAATAGTAATTTGATAGTGCCCATTTCCTCTCCCCCATTACCCTTTTGAATGTATAGATTTTTATTGAATACAGCACTCTCCTATTTTGGATAAAAAAATGATATATGAAACGTTTCGAGAAAAGTCTCCCATTTTCCTTTTCTTTTCTTACAAGATATTAAGTTATTTTTCAGTATGAGAATGAACTTCAAAAACGTTCCTTCCTTTTACTTCTCCGTTTACGATAATAGATAAAACATGCTTACCTGGATAATGTTTTCTTGTTGATAAATCTTTAAAGGAATGTTTTTTCACATATTGTTTTTTTTCACCTGGCTTAATCGTAATTTCCGATAGCTGAAATAGTTTACTCGAAGGCTTACCATTTGCCTTGATAAAATCAATCGAATATTCAACTCTTACTTTGCGTTGTTGTTCATCTGCTGATACTAATTGGAACGAAAAGGATATGGAATCTCCTATAAAAACATTGTTTGTGACTTCCAGATTTATTAGATCAATCTTTTTAACTGGACCTAAACCAAACAGCTCAAGAGCTTCTAAATTTCCCTTTTTAAGTAAGGTGCGTAATCCTTTTTTTAAAATCCAATCTGTTAATTCATTCTTTTCTTTCCATTTTTGTGCTAGTGAAAGGACGATTGCTGGATGGTCTTTAGAAATATCATTCATGTTATTTGCAACACTTTTTCTCACATATAGTGAAGGATCTTCCTTCAAGTTTTCTAATATCGGTAGAATCGGTGTTGGATCGTTTTTTAAACTACTTAATACGATTCCCCATGGAAGCCTTGGTCTAGAGCCTTCACTTGCTAATCTTCTAACATGCTCATTTGAATGACGGCTCCAGCTTAAAAATTGATTCATCATTTTCTCTTGGTCTTTTATGACAAAGGGGCGGACTGCAAATTCAGATGTTGAGTATTGCGTAAAATATTCAAGGGCAGCAATTGATACATCCCAATGATGTAACCCGTATACTTCAATGTAATCGGGAAAAATGATTCCTGCTAAACTACCTTTAAAATGGGGGGCTACCTCCTTTAATATACGAACTATATCTGTAAACTCCAGGTCTATTGTTGCATGACAACATTTAGAGATTCGCCGAACTCTCTGCTTTAATGTGAATTCATTCCACGCTCCAGCATATACGGATTTCTGAAACTTTGCTTGATCGAATGAAGGGTAAGCAACCTTCAATTCCTTTGAAAGTTCATCGATAAAACCTTGGTTAAAGATATTTCGAAGCTCCTCAGCCATATGCTCTCTCCTTAACTCATTGATTATTGCTTCATTATATCAAAACAAACCCAAATATTAGAAAAACCATGACTTTTATCTAAGTCATGGTTTTTCTAATGTTCGAGTATTAGTCAATCATTAATCCTATTGTTAGTTTTGTTCTGTTTTGAAAAGTTAACTCTAGTTCAATTGCTTCTTTAAAACCGGAAAGTGCCGTATTCCCTTCCATAATGGTTGGGGCTGTTATATCAATTGTCATTCCTTTTGAAAAAGCATTTGTACAAAGTCCACCTGAAATCATATTCCCAAGTTCCCCAGCAAATGATTTTAACATTTCTCCTTCAACTGCCATACCAAACATTATTTCACCTATATAACTAAAAAAATGGGTATCGGCTTTATAGAGAATCTTTCCTTTTATTGAACCCGTAATCCCAACTAAGACACCAAATCGACATGTTAACTCTGTATGTATCACAGGTGCAGTTATATTTTCATATGGAATCGGAAGAATCTGTTTTATAGACTCTATCATTGACTCGTGTAAACCTTCTAAAGTATTTGATACAGTCGTACTCAATACAAATCCCCCCTGTTTATTACGTATCGTTATAGAATTACAGCGTTAAATCTTCTTTTTATAAGCATACTTAACTACTAGTAGTATTACTGAGTCTTTTTTCTTATTATACAGTACATAGCTACTATTCACATCACAAACAGGACATTTGTTGTCACAATTTGTTTAGAAAAAATACTGGCTAGTCCTGGAGGCACACTAGCATTCATACTTATCTAGCTTTTTTTCAATCCATTGGTAGATATCACAAAAAACTTCTTGGCGATTCACTTCATTTAACATTTCATGCCGCCCATTTTCGTAAAACTTATAGTCTATATGTTGAATTCCATGTTTTCTTAATTGATTTATCATACTGACTACACCTTTTGTGTAACTCCCAACCGGATCCATATCTCCACTAAAAAGATAAAGCGGCACTCCCTTTTCCATTTTCTCTATTTGTTCAGCTTGATGAATCCTTTCAAGTCCATAGTATAAGTCTTGAAAAAAGCCTGTTGTACCTATTTTTCCACAGTAAGGATCATCTATATAGGCCGTAATGTGGTCAGAATCTCGTGTTAGCCATTCATATTCCGTATTAGCATTTTTAAATTTTTTATTATTGCTTCCAGTTGTTAATTTATGAAGAAATGGGCTTTCTGTTCGATTCCCCCACTTTTTCACCTGCCATTTTGCGAGTATTTTGGCAATCTTTAAGATAAAACCTGGATTTCCTCCAGTTCCAGATAAAATCACTCCGCACAGCCCTAATTGGTAGCGTTGTAAAAATCTGCGAACTAAAAAGGATCCCATGCTGTGTCCCATGAGAAACACAGGTAATCCAGGGTACTGCTCTTTTATGTGATCATAAACTTCCTTCAAATCATCAACAACTCTTTCAAATCCATTGGTTTCTGCAAAAAAACCATAAGCACTCGTTTTTTCACCTGTCTGTCCATGACCTCGATGATCATGACCAATTACGATGATTCCCTTGGAATTTAGATACTCAGCAAACGATTCATACCGTTTAATATGCTCTGACATTCCATGAGCAATCTGCAAGACTGCTTTTGGCTTCACCGTTTTCTCTTCCCATTTACATACAAACACTTGATGTGCATCAGACATAGATAACCAATTTTCACTTCTCATACCCTTCCCCCTCCCTTTAGTCTGTTCACATTTTAAAATGATTTTTCCCGTCAGGACTTGCGCTACTATTTCGTAAAGTTCCAAAGCTCTTTTTTAGATGTAGTTATAGCATCCGCCCCTGCCTCCAGTGCTTTTTCTACTTCATCTGTTGTCCGAATAAGCCCGCCTGCGAGGATTTTTGTCTGTGTGCGTTCCTTTACCTCTTTAATCATCCAAGGCATCGCCCCCGGTAATACCTCGATATAATCCGGCTTGGTTTTTTCTACTAAACGATAGCTGCGTTCTAAAGCATGGGAATCAATTAAAAACATCCTCTGAATCGCAACGACTCCTTTTTGCTTCGCCTTTAAAATGACATTTGATTTCGTGGAGATAAGTCCGTATGGCTGATACTCTTGACAAAGGTACTCTGTCGCAAAATCATCGCTTTTCAACCCATGTA
Source organism: Metabacillus sp. RB-C-LZQ-3-1 (assembly GCF_058315175.1). NCBI lineage: Bacteria > Bacillati > Bacillota > Bacilli > Caryophanales > Bacillaceae > Metabacillus > Metabacillus sp. RB-C-LZQ-3-1. The sequence continues at coordinate 26,357 of NZ_JBZFLI010000016.1, forward strand.
TTAAATCAACATGGTAAATAATTTTTTTCTGATGTTGTTCTGCTAACTTATGTAGATTAGCCAATTGTGATATATGGGTTTCTAAAAAAACTCCAATCTCATACTCACTTACTAAGAAACGCTCAAATTGTTTGATAGATGAAAAAGCAGGTAAAATCTTTTGCATAGGAACTCCTCACTTCATATTTATGTAAACTTAAACAGTATTATTTATCCCACTCTTAACCGGCAGGAAGAACCCCAACTCAAGCTTCTTTCTTTTACAAAGAGGCTGGCGGGATAACTGCCCGTAAAGGTCCATTAGTTTAACTTTATTTTTTTCATCATAAATCCTTGTTGTAAAATTGTCACCCTTTTATAAAGAATTTTATGTAGATGAAAAATACTTGGATAAATTAACCTCGTTTGTTAACAATATGAATTAGCATCCTTTCCGCTAGGAGGTTTTCATTGAAAACTCGCATTCCTAAACCATTGTCTAATTTAATAAAGGAAAAAAACAACAAGAGATTTGCTGAGAAATTATCGGCGATCCAGGAGATGAATAGCAGAACTCAAGACATAAAGAAGATCGAACAAATCTCTTCGAACCTTAAATGGAATTTAGAGCACATAAAAGAAGTAGTAGGAAATAGCAGCGATGTCGTTATAAGAGACTTTAAGGCTGGACAAAGCGGGGACATTCAGATAGGCATAATCTATACTGACGGATTAGCTGACAAAACACTTGTTCAGGATTTTGTATTAGAAACCCTAATGGTTCAAATCAGAGAAGCAAATTTTGATCCATTAACTGTTCAAACAAGCTTGTTTGAATTCATAAAGGCACGCTCTCTACCGACCGGTGAATTAATTGAAATTGAAAACTTTGAAGATCTCTTTTTCCACTTTTTATCTGGCGATACCATTCTATTAATTGACAATTTTACTAAGGGCTTAGCGATCGGATCAAGAGGCTGGGTAGATCGTGGTGTACAGGAGCCTTCTTCTCAGACTGTTGTTAGAGGTCCAAAAGACGGTTTTTCTGAAACGTTAAGAATCAATACTGCTTTAATAAGACGTCGAATCAAGGATCCAAATCTGTGGCTTGAGACAAAGCAGCTTGGAAAAAAGACAAAAACAGATGTTGGCATTATGTATTTAAAAGGCGTGGTAAACGAAAAAATTGTGAAAGAAGTACATTCCCGATTAGACAAAATTAAAATAGATGCCATCCTCGAAAGCGGATATATAGAAGAGCTAATACAGGATAAAACTTATACTCCTTTTCCTACAGTCTTCAATACAGAACGACCTGATACTGTCGCTGCTGCCATATTGGAAGGAAGGGTAGCAATCCTTGTTGACGGAACTCCTTTCGTTTTAATCGTTCCTGCTCTTTTAGTGAATTTTTTTCAGGCGAGTGAAGATTATTATCAACGAGCTGATATCGCAACACTGATTCGTTTACTTCGATATCTATCTTTTTTTCTTGCATTACTGACACCATCAGCCTATATTGCGGTGACAACCTTCCATCAGGAAATGCTTCCTACTCCTTTACTCATTAGTCTCGCAGCCCAACGAGATGGAGTCCCTTTTCCCGCAATTGTTGAGGCAATCATCATGGAGTTGACCTTTGAAATATTACGAGAGGCTGGGGTTCGAATGCCTAGAGCTGTCGGTTCTGCTATCTCAATTGTTGGAGCATTGGTTATCGGACAGGCAGCAGTAGAGGCTGGGATTGTGACGGCAACAATGGTTATCGTTGTTTCCTTAACAGCCATTAGCAGCTTTGTATCACCTACTTTTAATATGGGTATTGCTGTTCGAATTCTAAGGTTTGGATTTATGATCCTTGCTGGAACGTTCGGTTTATTTGGCATTATTTTAGGCTTAATTGCTATGGTCCTCCATCTTAATAGCTTAAGGTCCTTTGGTATTCCTTATTTATCGCCGAATGCTCCATTTATATTACAGGATCAAAAAGACAACTTTTTTCGCTTTCCACATTGGGCTTTATTTACGCGCCCTCGGTTAATCAATCAAAAAGACAGGGATCGAGAAGATACTTCTTCCCCTAAGCCTCCTACTACTAGTTAAGGAGTTAATCTAAATGAAAAAGAAGCTGTTCATTGTTTTTTTCATGCTCCTTCTCACAACAGGTTGCTGGAGTAAAAAAGATCTAAACGAACTCGCAATCGTAACGGCAATAGGTATTGATAAAACAGAAGACGGTTATTCCGTTTCCATTCAAGTATTAAACCCATCAGAGCTTGCTGGAAATACAAGCTCAGGTCGTACTGAAGTTGTTAGGTTTATAAAATCAGGGGATACCATATTCGAAACTTTAAGGAAGTTATCAATGGATTCTCCCAGAAGAATATATTTAGCACATCTTCGCGAGGTTGTCTTTGGAGAGGAAATTGCTAGAGATGGAATAGGAAAAGCACTAGATTTTATTTCTAGAGATCATGAGATGCGAACTGATTTTTATATTACGGTTGCTAAAGGCTCAACCGCAGCTGATATCCTTAATATTCAAACAGCAATTGAAAAAGTTCCGGCAAATAAACTATTTAACGCACTTGAAACCTCTGAAAAAGTTTGGGCAGCAACAAAAACAGTACAGCTGGATGAATTAATTAATAGTATTGTGAGTAAAGGTAAAGAACCAGTTTTAACAGGCATCTATTATTACGGTAACTCAGAATATGGAAGCAATATTGAAAATGTCCACAATGTTTCACCCGAAACAGGATTAAGACTTGATTATCTTGCTGTCTTCAAAAAAGATAAGCTAATTGGTTGGCTTAATATGAATGAGAGCAAAGGCTTCAACTATATAACTGATACGATAAAGAATACAGTGATAACGATCGAAACAAATGAAGGCAAAGTCTCTATTGAAGCACTCCGTTCTAAAACCAAAGTACACGGAAAAATGAAAAAAGGCAAACCAGTTATAGACATCACGATCGATACAGAAGGAAACCTTGCTGATGTTGAAAGTAGTATTGATTTATCAAAACCCGAGATTATAGATAAATTAGAAAAGGAATTTCAAAACAATATTAAAGAAAAAGTGCAAACCTCAATTAAAAAGGTACAAGAGGAATTTCAAAGTGATATTTTTGGCTTTGGGGAAGTGATTCATCGAGCTGATCCAAGAGCTTGGAAAGAAATTGAGGATAATTGGGATGAAATGTTCACTAATTTAGATGTAAACGTTGAAGTGAAAGCAGACATTCGCAGGTTAGGTACAATTACTGAATCGTTCCAGAAGGAGATAAAGGAGTAAACAATACATGTGGTCAATTGTTGGAATTCTACTTATAGGATTAACCGTATTTATTATTGATGTTAAACCTCTCATAAAAGGGAAAAATTATCGCGAGATCTTCATTTATAGTTCCCTATTATTGAGTGGACTAGCACTATCTAGCTTACTAATACTCAAAGTGAGAATTCCAACACCACTTGATTTCATAAAAACTATATACATGCCTTTTATTTCATTTATTGAACGTCTTTTGTCATAGAGGTGATCGTCAAACATGCTTGAAGAAGGGAAAATTAATGCTGGAGAATTTGAGACAATTGTTATTACTTTCACTTTAGGAAGTTCCATCCTAGTTGCACCATCCTTACTTGCTTCAAATGCCAAACAAGATGCATGGATTGCTTCTATTCTTTCGTTAATCATAGGACTAAGTTTTATTTTTCTATATCATAAGCTATTATCCCTTTATCCAAAAATGACATTTGTGGAATTTTCAGAAGCGATTTTAGGAAAATGGGCCGGAGGTTTCGTATCATTTTTATTTCTCTCTTATTTTTTTATTGTTTCTGCAGGGTTACTTAGAGAGATTGGGGATTTCCTTACAACACAAATTATGGTAGAAACACCTATTCAAATGGTCATGATCTCTTTTATTATCATTTGTATGGCAGGTGTTAAATTGGGAATTGAAGTTATCTGTCGAACAGCGGTTATTTTTTTTCCGTGGATGACTCTCTTGCTATTATTGTTATTTCTATTTCTTATTCCTGAAATAAAATTATCAAATATTCAACCTATCTTTGGTGAAGGGTTGAAAGCTATTAGTAGAGCTACTTATAGTAATTTGGGACTCCCTTATTTAGAATTAATCATTTTTTTAATGATCACACCATATATAACGGACAAAGTGAAGCTGAAAAAAGCCTTCTATAAAGGAACGATTATTGGAGGAGTCGTTTTAGGTATCCTTATTATTTTTAGCATCCTTGTACTTGGAGCTGATTTTTCTGCAAGGAACGCCTACCCATCTTATATTTTAGGAAAGAAAATTAGCCTTGGTACAGTTCTCGAAAGAATGGAAGTCATCGTTGCGATCATTTGGTTTTTCTCGATGTTCTTTAAGCTTACCATCTGCTATTACGGAATCACGCTCGGAATAGCACAAGTATTTCGACTAAAAAACTATAAAATCTTAGTTTCTCCTTTAGCCTTTTTAATTGTCACCTTTGCTATTATTTTATATCCGGATATTGTTTACTTTCAGGATTTTATTGCTCATACATGGACCCCTTATTCCTTATCAATATGCTTTTTCCTTCCTTTTATATTATTGATTGTAGCTCAGGTTAAGAAAATGAAAACATACACCAAAAGGGAAAGGTAAGGTTCTATGGAGAATGCAAAAATATCCGCGATTCAGTTAGTCATTATTATTTATATTTTTGTTGTCGGTACAACTGTTATCTTCCCACTAGCTGCTGATGCTAAACAGGCAGCCTGGATTTCGATTTTAATCGGTTTGCTTAGTGGATTTCCATTGCTTTTTATGTATCATTATTTATACAAATTGTATCCAAGTCTTGTTTTGACTGAATATTGCAAGAAAATTCTTGGTAAATATATAGGAACTGCTGTTGGTCTATCCTACGTTTTGTTTTTTTTATATGGTGCAGCACGTGATGTGCGGGACGCCATGGAATTAGCGCCCCTGTTTTTACATGAAACTCCCGTGTCAGCCATTGGAATTATGTTTTTACTACCTGTTTTATATGGGTTATTTTTAGGAATAGAAGTATTACTGAGAACAAGTGAAATCTTTATTGTTTATCTTGTTATAACTGGTGCATTAATGATTTTATTTATTTTTCTATCTGATATCTTTCAAGTTGAAAATTTACTACCTGTTTTAGAGCCAGGATGGAAAACAATCATTCGTACCACATTTAAAGAACCTTGGATGGCACCTTTTGGAGAGGTTGTTTGTTTTACGATGATATTCGCCTATCTCAATAAGCCAAAACATCAACTTAAAGCATCATTTTTGGGAGTAATGATTGGAGGACTTTCTTTAGCTTTTTTTCACTTTTTAACAATTGCTGTTTTAGGGGCTGATACTAGAGGTCGTTCCATTTCACCATTTCTTAGAATGGTTCAAAAAATTGATATAGCTGATATTATTCAAAGGCTTGATGCGCTCTTTATGATATGGCTACTTGTTAATGATTTTTTTAAAGTCGCTATTTTTATGTATGCAGCAGTGATTGGCGGGGCAACGCTATTTAAAGTCTCTAAAAATGTGCTGATTTTGCCATTTGGAACTCTTGTATTTTTCACTGCGATATATTTTGCAGATGATTATTCCTCTCATATGGCGCAAAGTGATTTTGTTCTTACTTATATTTATCCTATTTTTGCATTATGCTTTCCGCTTCTTTTATGTTTTGTTGGCTTTACTAGACAAAAGATAAATAAAAGGCAGAATTCTTCTTAATACCTCAAGAGATTCGCGCATTTTGTCGTTTTTTGTCTAATCGTAAATATATTTTAAAAATCGCAAATAAAATTTCATAATCGAAAATTAGATCACAAAATAGCAAATATATCCTGATAATCACAAATAAGTGTTTTATCAGACAAAAAAAGACCATAGGAAGGATTTTACTATTCTCCTTCCTATGGTCTTTTTTAAAAGGAATGGTGCTTTTCCATTACTTGTTTATACTCACTTTCTAATTCATGCAATGTTAATTCATATAATTGGCGATTATCTGAGGATTTAAAGCAATTTAGCTTTAACAACTGTTGAATGATCTGATCCTTTTGAAAGACAATGGCTTCCTTCATTTTATCACCCATTTCCTTCACTTTCTGTGAAAAACCTTACATTAGTTGACTTTCCGCTATCTTATTTAAATGTTCTGTTAACATTATTTTCAACTCATTTGATTTTTTCAACCTATTTGTTGCTTCTAAAAAGAAGTTCTCATCTCCATGTCCAAGAGACTGATCAACCTGATATTTTAGATGGTTAATGTGTAACTCCAGATCCATTAAGGAGAAAATATGCCCATTAATAAAGTATTTTTCTAAATCCTCTAGTGCCATATAAAATTGTTTATCAGAATTCAAATAAACCATATTATACCAGCCCTGATCAAGTACATATGTACGCTCATTCGTGACCTCTAAAAAATCTCCTCGTTTGATTGTCAACATATCCTCATGCTCTCCATCTGGACAGAAACACTCGACAAAATGTTGAAATTGGTCATTCACGATAAAATAATGATGCATTGTGTATAAACTCCTCTCTTAATGAAAATCGTTATCTTTATAAAAATCTTTACATTGTTGTGTTAAAGGACATTCAAAGCATCCTTGATTAGATTCATTAACAAGGCGTTTCAAATGGTTGAGGTATTGTACTCCCTTTGGAATATCATGTTCGTTTGGATAAAGGATAGACACTTTCCCATCGATTAACGATACAATTTCAATCTTTTCTGGTAGGATGCCCAAAGCATCATAAAAGAAAACAGACACAAGATGGTTATACTTCTCCATCAAATGCTGATCAGCTTCCAAAAGGAATTTTTTTATTGAAAATGATTTGGTTGACCATTCTGCAAGTTCGATGGTGATGGATAGCTGTGTTTCTATTTCCTGTACATATGTATATAGCTTTTCATATAAAAACAGGGGCGGCTGCTGGAAATTTGTTGAAAGAAACTGCAGCAAATGGTCTGTTATTTTCGCTAAAACCACATAATACTCTTCCCTGGACTGAAAAAGATTAAACCTAACATGCCAAAAATGGTCAATTAACTTTAAAGCTGTTAACTTAGTTTGCTCTCCTAATGGAAGCTGATAATATGTATGGACAATTTTATTGATTACATATTGAATATCTTGTCTCCACATTCGTTCATTTTCGTGTAGGAGCTGATAATAGTAAACTTGATAAGGACATGTAATAAAAGACTCTAAATGATCTTGCACCATATATTTCTCTACTATCTGTTTGTTTTCGTTTATCATTTAGAGTGCACTTCCTCTCCAAAATAATGATAATGATTATCATTATCTCTTCTTTATTCTAATTGAAAATCGTTATCAATGTCAAGGTTAGATGTTTCTTATCCTATTTATAAAAGTAGAAAAAAGACCAGTCATATCATGACTGATCCCTAGGTTAGTTCATTAATTTCTTTATCATTTTCAAGCTGTTTTTTGCATTTGGATAACGAAAACTAAAATCAAAACGATTGGTTTGCTTGAGAACACTTTTATAGTGGGAAAAGGTTTGGAAGCTTGCTTCACCATGGTAAGTTCCCATTCCACTTTCACCAACTCCTCCAAAAGGCAGGTATGGTGTAGCGATATGCATAATTGTATCGTTAATACACCCACCACCAAATGAAGTAGATTCGGTAACTTGCTTTTCTACATCCTCGTTTGTTGTAAAAAGGTACAACGCTAACGGCTTTGGACGGCTATTAATAAAATCAAGGGATTCTTGTAGATCACTATATTCCAAAATCGGAAGGATTGGCCCGAAAATCTCATCTGTCATCAAAGGGGATGTAAGATCATGCGGTTCAATAAGAGTTGGATTTATTTTTAAAAGACGTTCATCTGATTGGCCGCCAAACAATATCGTACCATCTGATAAATATCCCTTTAATCGATGAAAGTGACGAGCATTCACTATTTTTGTGAAGTCTTCATTTTCCATTGCATTTTCCCCGTAAAAGTCGAGGATGACCTTTTTTAACTCTTTAATAAATGGCTGTTTTATCTCCTTGTGGAGGAAAAGGTAATCTGGAGCAATACAAGTTTGACCGGCATTTATTAGCTTGCCAAACGCAATTCTTTTTGCAGCTAGTTCGAGATTAGCGGTCTTATCAACAATACATGGACTTTTTCCGCCAAGCTCTAACGTAATCGGGATTAGTCTTTTGGCAGCAGCCTCCATGACAATTTTCCCCACTGGGGCACTACCAGTAAAAAAGAAATAATCAAAAGGTTGATCTAATAAATAACGGGTCGTTTCGACCCCGCCTTCTAGTACAGCGATATAAGCAGGATCAAAGACTTCTTGAATTAGCTTGGAAAGCAATGATGATGTATGTGGTGTTAATTCTGATGGCTTAAGTATTGCTGTATTTCCAGCTGCAATAGCTCCGACTAGTGGAGCGAGCTGAAGCTGAAACGGATAATTCCAAGGTGCAATAATCAGTGTAACACCAAAGGGCTCAGCAACTCTTATTCCTTTAGAACCTATATGTGTTTTTGCTGTTTTTACTTTCTCAGGCTTCATCCATTTATCTAAATGTTTTAATGTAAATTTTATTTCCTCTAATAAAAATCCAATTTCGGTGACATATGCTTCTGTTTCTGATTTATTTAAATCAAGTTTAAGCGCATGACATATTTCTTTTTCGTTATTTCGAACTTGTTCAGCTAGGGTTTCAAGCATTTTTTTTCTGAAATCCTCTGATTTTGTTTGACCAGTACGAAAGAAGTTTTTTTGAAGTTGAACAGCTTCTGTAACTGATTCATGTGTCTGTTCGTTTATCTGAACCATGACTTATTCCTCCTATAAGAGATGATCACCTGTTAATATAGGCCTCTTCTATTAACAAAGTCAAAGTTTTACATAGTTTCTGCTTTCTTTTTTTGAATAGGTGCTTTTTGATATCCCCATTTTAAGGATAAGATCATGCCAATTAAACCTGCTGTACCTGCAGTTAGAAATACAGGAAAAAATGTACCTTCTTCCGTAAATAAACCCGCGATAAATGGACCTAGAAAAATACCTATCGCATACACAGCTTGGAACAGCCCCATCGCTGTGGCACGTTTTCTATTCGGGATGGTTTGGATCGCCATTCCCATTAACAAGGGGATCGTCATTCCTTGGGCAAACCCATTTAAAGCCTGAGTAAGATAAAGAACTCCCAGGTCTTTTACAAACGGTATCATCGAGGAAAACACAAATGTACCTAGAAATCCCACAACCAATATAGACCATTTTTGAAAATGCCCAGCAAAATATCTTCCAGTCATGATTGGCGCAATGGCATGAGGAATCATAAAACTGAGTACTAAGTAAATCAAGCTATCCTTAGAGGCGCCAATTTCCAGTGCGTAATTAGGTGTAAATCCGAACATCGTAATAAACAGTACTGCATGAGCAATGGCAGATAATGTTGCTGCTTTTAAGACAATCGACTCCTTCATTACTTCATGTAGTTCATTCATTTCGATTTTTTTCGTCTCCGTTTTCCTTGTTGATTCTTTCATTCGAAATGCTAACACAATCCCTACAACCCCAAGGATTCCCCCTAACCAAAAGGGAGATTTCCACCCCCAATGGGTGACAAGATACCCACTTACGGCCATACTTATAAGCTGGGAAGCAACAGTAATAAACTGTATATTTCCCATCGCCCTTGTTGTGTCCTCCCGCTTAAAATAACTCGCATATAAAACGGTAAAAGCAACCCACATCGATGCTGTAATCCCAGATATAAACCTTGATACCAGTGCGAATCCCAAGCTATCAGTTAAGGCAAAACCCAGGCAACTAATCACGCCTGTAACAAGGCCGGCAATCACAAACGGCTTCCGAATTTGCAATCGGTCTGACACAACTCCAACGGGAAGTCGCAATAAAATTTGCATAATGCCATAGCTTCCTACGATAAAGCCAACTAATGTATAGGTTCCACCTAGAAAGTCCAGATATGAAACAAAAACAGGAACATAAATATAGAGTGTAAACCAATAAATAAAGGTAATTAAAATAAACAAAGTATGATCATAGAATGAGAGCTTTTTAACTTCTATTTCATTAGTCAAAATATACCTCCTAATTTCTTTATGTATCTAATTTATCTTATCTACTTTCTACATTTATTAAATACTAAAAATGGAAAAAAGAGAAGAAAATCAACTTACTAGTGATTTCCTTCTCTTTAATAAACATATTTTAGAAATACAATAACCAAATCACAACAACTAGAACAATTCGATAAATAGCAAATGGCATTAGTTTAATTTTGTTAATCAATTTTAAGAAAAATCGAATTGACAGCAATGCAAAAACGAAGGCACTAATAAATCCAGCGATAAAGAATGGCATGGCATCTAATGTGAAGTACTGCCAGTTTTTAAGAAGAGAAATTCCGCTAGCTCCCGCCATAATTGGGACAGCCATAATAAATGTGAAATCGGCTGCTGCACGGTGGCTCATACCTAATAACACACCACCTGAAATTGTCGATCCTGAACGGGAGAAGCCCGGCCATAATGAAAGACACTGAATAAGTCCGACTGATAGTGCTTGCTTGTACGTAATTTGGTCAACTGTTTCAATCTTTGGTTCCTTGGGACCAAAGATGTCAGCTGCAATCATTAAAACAGCACCTACAATTAATCCAATTAGCACTGTTTCAATTGAGAATAAATGTTCGTCGATATAATCTTCAAACAAAACTCCCAACACACCTGCCGGAATTAACCCAACAATAACTTGTGTTAGCTTTAAACGATTTTGTGCAATCGTTTTTGGTGCATTTTTGCTTAATCTGTCTAATCCAAGCATTTGAATAAATCTGTCCTTAAATACGACGACAACTGCTAAAATAGAACCTAGTTGAATAACTATTTTAAATGTATTTGCAACATATTTTGTTAAAAATTCTTCTGATTGTAACCACATATCATCAACAATTATCATATGACCTGTTGAAGAAACGGGTGCAAATTCTGTTAATCCTTCTACCAAGCCTAATATAACAGCCTTTAAGAGTGTAATAAAATCCATCTTTTAAGCTCCTATCATTCTTTTTTTCGATAAACCACAAATGTAAGTATACCTTAAAAGAAACGAGGTGGAACTTAATTTTTTCTTAAGATTACTCTTTTACAAACTCCTTTGTACTTCTAACTGTGTCAATTGGGCGAACCATTTTTTCAATTTGCTCACGCTTTGGTTCTAAAAAAGGCGGTAGTGAAAGCTTTTCTCCTAATGTTTCGTAAGGCTCATCCCCCATAAATCCAGGTCCGTCTGTTGCAAATTCAAATAAAATGTTAGGGGCAACTCTTGCATATAATGATTCAAAGAAGTGCCTGTTTACATAGCCGGATGTCTGAAAACCAATGCTTTCCATACGATCAATCCACTCTTGTAGCACTTCACCGTTTTCTACACGGAAGGCTGCATGGTGAACTGTTCCAAAGCCTTGAATTCCTTGAGGCAGCATCATATTATGTTCGACAATGACCTGTGCTCCATTTCCACCTTCGCCAACTTCGAATAAATGGAAGGATCCTTCTTGAGCAATTTCTTTAAATAAGAGAGCTTTTTCAAGCACTTCCTTTAATTGATCAAAATTTGAGATTCGGATGAAGATTGGACCTAACCCTGTGATGGCATGTTCTAAAGGAATCGGACCTTTTTGCCAAGGTGTACCTGAAGCAATCCCCTTATTATACTCATCAGAAATCAACTGATATTGCTGGTCATCAAAATCAACAAAGGATAATGTTTTCTTTCCAAATTGTTCTTTTATTCCCGTATGCTTCACTCCTAAACGATCAAAGCGTTTAACCCAATAGTCTAATGATGCATCTGTTGGGACGCGAAACGAGGTTTTTGAAATTTCATTTGTTCCATGAATCCCCTTTGGAATTCCCGGAAAGTCGAAGAATGTCATATCTGTTCCTGCACTACCTGCATCATCTGCGAAGAATAAATGATAGGTTTGAATATCATCTTGATTCACTGTTTTTTTCACCAAGCGCATGCCAAGCACATATGTGAAAAATTCATAGTTTTTTTCTGCACTACTAGTAATTGCTGTTACATGGTGTATTCCTTTTAAATGGTTCATATTCATCCTCCGTTATCTTTATGATATCTATTAGTATGCTTGAAATTCGCGGATATATAATCTATTTAATTCAAATATCTTGAATTGGAGATAATATACCATCAAATATTCTATGATGCAAGCAATTGAAATATTAAATTGCAAAAAACGTATTTGCAAAAAAGACCATTCACAAAAATAGTTAATAACATGCAAGAAAATGTGAAAAATTGCAAGAAAAAAGACAAGGATCTCTCCTTGTCCCTAATTATCAATCGTGAAAATTTGTACCATCTGTTGTTTCTTTAATAATACCTGCGCGGATTACGAAGTCACCGAAGTGCTCGTTTTCTTCACGTTCTTTCGCATAGCGAGGAAGAATGACACTTAGTTCTTTTAATATTTCCTCTTCACCGATGTTTTCACGATACATTTTGCTTAAACGAGTTCCGTCATGTGCAGCACCTAGGTACATATTGTATTTACCAGGAGCTTTTCCGATAAAGCCAATTTCACCTAGTGCGTGGCGCGCGCATCCATTTGGACAGCCAGTCATACGGATCGTGATTTCTTTATCATTAAGACCATTTTGATCAACAATTTCATCGATTTTATCGATCAATGTTGGCAGATAGCGTTCTGCTTCAGCCATTGCTAAGCCACATGTTGGCAATGCTACACATGCAAGCGCGCTGCGGCGTAATGCAGAGTAATGCTTACCATCAGTTAGACCGTATTTTTCGATAAGCTCGTTAATTTTTTTCTTTTTCTGAGTTGATACATTAGCAATGATCAGGTTTTGATTTGCTGTTAAACGGAAGTCGCCTTTGTGGATCTTAGCGATTTCTCTTATCCCAGTCATTAGCTTGTAATCATCATAGTCTGTTACACGTCCGCCTTCAACGAATAGCGTGAAATTCCATTTTCCTTTCACACCTTTTACCCAACCATAGCGGTCTCCGTTATGGTCAAAGTTAAATGGTTTCGCTGCATCAAGACTCCAACCAAGACGATTATGGAGTTCAGCTACCACATTTTCTAATCCAAGACGATCTACAGTATATTTAAAACGAGCATTTTTACGTACAGAACGATTACCATAATCACGTTGAATCGTAATGATTTTTTCAGCTACATCATAGATTTGTTCCGGTTTACAGAAGCCGATTACTTTTGCAAGCTGTGGATATGTTGCCTTATCACCGTGTGACATTCCCATTCCGCCGCCAATCGCTACGTTAAAACCAACAAGCTTGTCGTCTTCAACAATCGCGATAAATCCTAAGTCCTGAGAGAAAATATCCACATCATTTGATGGTGGTACGGCAATTCCAATTTTAAACTTACGTGGTAAATAAAGCGGGCCATACATTGGCTCAACTTCTTCAGTATCAGGTGTACCCGCAACTTTTTCTTCATCTAGCCAAATTTCATGGTAGGCTCTTGTACGTGGTAACAAGTCATCGCTTAACTTTTTAGACCATTCATATACCTCTTGATGAACGTTTGATTGATATGGATTTGCCACACACATCACATTACGGTTTACATCTCCGCATGCGGCAATTGTATCCATTAAAGAAGCATGAATACCTTGAATCGTTTTTTTCATATTCCATTTTAAAATACCGTGCAATTGGAACGTCATTCGGGTTGTGAGCTTTAGTGTTCCATTTCCATATTTATTGGCAAGGTCATCCATCACAAGCCACTGATCAGGTGTTGCAACCCCACCTGGTAATCGAACACGCAGCATAAATTGATAAGCTGGCTCTAATTTTTGTTTTTGACGTTCATTACGAAGATCACGGTCATCCTGCAAATAGCTACCATGATGCTTCATAAGGCGGTTATCATCATCAGAAATTCCTGCGCTTAGTCGATCAAGCATGGATTCTTTTAGAGTGCCGCGCAAGTAGTCACTTTCTTCTTTAATACGTTCAACATCACTTGGAGCGCCTTCAGGTGCTTTTAATATTTGGTTCGCCATGTTCTAGAAAAACTCCTTTCAATCAAAGATCAATATACATCGCGCTGGTAGCGTTTCGATTGCTGCATGTCGGCAAGGTAGCTTTCAGCTTTTTCACGGCTTAAGCCGCCTTCTTTTTCAATAATGTCAATAAGGGTATTATGCACATCATGTGCCATATGCTTTTCATCACCGCAGATATAAACAACGGCACCTTCTTCAAGCCATTCGAATAATTCTTTACTGTGCTCTAGCATACGGTGTTGTACATACACTTTCTCCTCTGTATCACGGGAGAACGCAACATCCATTTTTGTTAAAACTCCATCTTTTAACCATTTTTGCCATTCTGTTTGGTAAAGGAAGTCTGTTACAAAATGTTGATCTCCAAAGAACATCCAGGACTTACCTTCTGCCCCGATCTCTTCCCGCTCTTGCATAAATGCACGGAAAGGTGCTACACCTGTACCAGGTCCAACCATAATGATCGGTGTATCCGGATTTTCTGGAAGTTTAAAGTTTTGATTATGTTGTACATAAACCGGTAATGTATCACCTGGCTGCAGGCGTTCTGCTGTTAAAATTGAAGCTACACCTTTACGCTTGCGACCATGCGCTTCATAACGAACTGCGCCAATTGTCAAGTGAACTTCTTCCGGATTTGCCGCTAGACTGCTGGAAATAGAATACAAACGAGCAGGCATTTTACGTAAAATGCTAACAAAGTCCTGTGCCGAAACATCCCATGGCCCAAAATCACGAAGTAAATCTAATAAATCACGTCCATCAATATATGCTTTTAATTCATCAATTTTCTCCGGAGCAACAAGTGCTTTTAAGTCCTTATTTGATGAAAGCTGTGCTGCCTTTTCAATAAGCGGCTTCGTTAATACAGTGATTTCAAGCTTTTTGCTTAAAGCTTCTTTTAAAGTGACATCCTCTTTATTCACTGTAACCTTTTGATTTCCATCCCATTTTGTTGCTTCTAAAATCATATCAACAAGTTCAGGGTCATTTTCAGGATACACGCCTAGGCTGTCACCCGGTTCATAAGTTAGTCCGGAACCTTCAAGAGATAACTCTAAATGACGTGTTTCTTTATTAGAGCCGCGCCCATTTAAATTAATGTTTTCAAGAACTTCTGCTTTAAATGGGTTTGTACGAGAATAGGCTGATTCAACTGCTGGAGCTGAAGCAACAGTTGAAGCAGATTCCACACTTGCAGACTGTGCTTCACTTAACCCCGCATACACGCCTTCAATCCATTCTGCTGCAGGCTCATCAAAGTCAAGATCACAGTCAATACGTGGGTATAAACGAATTCCACCAAGGTCTTCTAAACGTTGATCAAATTCTTTTCCTGTTTGACAGAAAAATTCATACGAGCTATCGCCAAGTGATAATACAGAATATCGAAGATCATCTAGCTTTGGAGCTCGTTTTCCATGTAAAAACTCATGGAATGATAATGCATTATCTGGCGGATCTCCTTCACCATGCGTACTCACGACGATGAGAAGATTCTCCACTTTTTTCAGATTGTTTGGTTTAAAATCACTCATTGATGATACAGTAACATTGTATCCGCGTTCTTCAAGTGTTTTTCCCGACTTTTCAGCAATACCTTGAGCATTACCTGTTTGAGAACCATAAAGAATTGTAACATTTTTTGATACTGGCTTTACATTAGCTTGAGCTACTGCTTCTGCTACCGGTGCCTCAGGAGCAGCCTGAACACTAACAGAACCAGACTGAGTAGCAGCTAAATATCCGCTCAACCAGACTTTTTGAGATTCTGTCAAAGTTGGCAGAAGACGATTGAGGAGCTCTGCTTGCTCCTGATTAAACGGACTGTTCATTACCTGAAGTTGCAACAAAATCCACCTCACAAAGAAATATACTTGTACAAACTATTTCATAATTCCTAGTTTCCATCATTTTTTGCTCACATACAAGTAAAAAATATAATTCATTTTAACACAACTCACTATTCCTATCAATAAAGTTGGTTTTAATTGTGTAAAGAATTAAAAAATTTGTGTCAAATTTGAAAAGCGCAAGGCGCCCGCCTATCGGCGACAATCATAAGTCAAGTAGGAATAGAAGGTGTTCTTTACCTTCAATTCCTACTTGACTAGACCCTAGAGCCGATGGCGCCTGGAGCTAGACACCGAAACTAAGTACAAAACTTATAAATTCTGATATTATAATAAAAGTTAATACATCCTTTATTTTTGCCTTTACTAGTTATAGACCCAACACCAAAAAACCCCCTATTAGCCTGTGCTACTAGAGGGTCTTTATACTAGCCTTCAATATCACGTTGTCGGTATCCAATAAAACCGATAGCGATAAGAACAACTGCAATACTAGTTAATACGCTGATTGAAACATAGTTCATTTCCTCGACAGGAAGCTGTGGGACGTGACCGAATGGTGAGAGATTTCCCATCCATTCAGGGAATTGAAGCATCGTCCCTAAATAGACAACGAAGAATGAATACCCTAAATAAAGCCACGAAAATCCAGAGAATTGAGGTTTTACGCCCATCATGAATGCTGATAAACCTGTAATAACCCATATAGCTGGTAAATAGGCCATTGCAGCTTTGAATAGGAGACTAAAAGCAATAGGGTCCTCCATTACACTTGCCGCTGCAGCCCATAGTCCAAGGATGGCTAAAAATAACATCACGAAACCAAGTAAAATGGAAAGAAGTAAGTAACTTCCCAGTAGTGAGTTTCGAGAAACAGCGCGTGAAAGTAAGTGCTCTGTTCGATTTCGTTTTTCTTCTCCTTTTAGTTTAAGCAAAAACATTAATGCAGGAATTGTACAGATCATCGAAATAACAGACATTAACATAGAAACAAATTGTTCCGTTAACGTTAAACCCTCAACAGGAGTTAACATTTGACTGATCATCTCATTATTGGAAAAAAACGATTCTAAATCACCGAATACTGAGCCGTAGGATACACCTAAAATGAACATTCCGATTGCCCAGGTGATAATCCCAGTTCGTTGGATTCTAAATGCTAGACCTATAGGGCTTTGCATTAAACGTGTAGCGTGCTTGCGCCCTGGCTTAGCAGGAATAAAGCCCGCATCCAAATCACGAATCGTATTTAAATAATAAGCAAGGATGAAGATAACGATAGAGAACAAAATCGTTAACCCAACTGGCCACCAGTAATTGTTTACATACACCTCTGTTTTTAATCCCCAGCCTAAAGGTGAAAACCAAGAAATAGTTTCATTGCTCACATCACCGATTGCCCGAATTAAATAAGAAATTCCAAGTACAGCAAAAGAAAGACCTATTGTTCCTCTAGCATTTGATGATAGTTGAGCGAATAGAGCCGTAACAGCGCTAAAGAAAATGCCTGTTGCACCAAGAACTGCACCATATAAAAGAGAGCCTTCCAGGTTCATACTGGCGATCTGTAAACTGTACAAACCTAAACCAATGATCACCGCTAGTAAAATATTCATTGCAACTAACACAATGATTGTTGCACTTAAAGTTGAAAGACGCCCAACCGGAAGGGAACGAATAAGTTCTATTCTCCCTTCTTCTTCATCTGCCCGAGTATGTCTTGTCACAAGTAAAATACTCATAATCGCAACGACAATGGCCGTAAATAATAACATTTGGTGAGCCATCATTGGACCTTCAGTATAATGGTCTAAACCATAACCTGGCCCTACCATCGCTGTCATAGCTGGATTCTTCATCGTTTCTGCAATCGCTTGTCTCTCTTGCTCTGTTTGATATAACCCTGTAAAAGCCGTAGCGGTTATAACAGTGATGAAAGATAATGTGATGAGCCAGATTGGAATACGGATACGATCTCTCCTTAATAAGAAGCGAGTCATTGTTCCAGTCTTACTATAAAGCTGATTCCACATTAAGCTCTACCTCCCGCTCTTAGTTTCATCATAATGACGCATAAACAAATCTTCTAAAGTTGGCGGTGTACTTTCTAATTTAACAAGGCCAAATTGTGAAACATAACGGATAACCTCATCAAGCTCCTTGCCATCTACTTGAAAAGAAAAAGCACAGTCCTTGCCATCTATTTCATAAACACCTTTCATTTTTTCAAGCCCTAGAATCGGTTGCTTTGTTTGAAGGACTAGATTGGTCCTTGTTAGATGACGAAGCTGATCAAGTGTACCTGTTTCGATAATCTCACCTTGTCGAATGATCCCTACCCGATCGCAAAGTCTCTCTACCTCTGATAAAATGTGGCTTGAAAGTAACACACTTTTTCCATTCCTCTTTACTTCCATAACACACTCTTGAAATACTTTTTCCATTAAAGGGTCAAGCCCTGATGTTGGTTCATCTAATATATAGAGATCAGCATCAGACGAGAAGGCTGAAATTAACGCAACTTTTTGACGGTTTCCCTTTGAATACGTACGACATTTCTTCCTTGGATCCAAATTAAACCGTTGTATTAATTCTTCCCTGCGTTTTTTATTCGTTGATCCACGCAGCTTCATAAACAAGTCGATAACCTCACCACCCGTCAGGTTTGGCCATAGGTTTACATCTCCTGGCACATACGCTATATGCTTATGAATATCAACTGCATCTTTCCAAGCGTCCTTTCCGAAGATCTTCACTTGACCTCCAGATGCTTTTAATATCCCTAATAATATCCGAATTGTGGTTGACTTACCTGCTCCATTTGGACCAATAAATCCATATACTTCTCCCTGATTGACTTCAATATTTACACCATTTAATACCGTGGATTTTCCAAATTTCTTTGATACATTTATTGCATTAAGGATTGTCATGTTACTCCCCCTCTAATATAAGTTACTTAGTTTTGAAATATTTTAACTTATATATTTCATAATATACAAAAATATATACTTTTTCAAGATCTTTTGAACTCATTCATTTGTTATATTTCATAATTTTGATTAAACTATATAAAGAGGTGAAGAAAATTTGGACGGATTTCAACGGCGAAGAGAACAAAAGAAGCAAAACATACTAGAAGCAGCATTGCTTTTATTTATGGATCTTGGTGTACAAAAGGTTTCTATTTCAGATATAGCAAAAAAGGCAAACGTTTCACAGGTAACCATTTACAATTATTTCGAAAGCAAGCATAATCTCGTACATGAGGTATTTCTATATTATATTGATAAGGCTACAAATAATTTTGAAAAGGTTATTTTTAGTGACATGCCATTCCCTGAGAAAATTAAAATGCTTATTTTTAATAAAAAAGAAATAGCGAGCAGTATTAACGAGGAATTTTATCAATATTTAATGAAGGAATACTCTTCAGAAGGTAATTATATAGAAAAAATATATGCGGAGAAGGCAGTTCCTTACCTCAATCTTTTATTTAAAGAGGGAAAAGAAAACGGGTATATCGATCAAAATTTATCAGAAGAAGCAATGTTATTTTATATTTACATGTTAAAAGATTATATACAGAGGGAGGAGGTTTATCAGAAGATTTTACCTCTTACTGAGGATATTACGAATATTTTCTTCTATGGAATCATGGGAAAGGGCGGGAATCATAAAATCGAGTAGGCGCATGAATATAATTCATGCGCCACTTATCCCACTCTTAACTGACTGTAAGATCCTCACTTATGGTAGTTTTACTTTATCTCACCTGTTAATCACTCGCTCAATATGAATTGTTAAATATAATTTCTCATCATTTGTTAATTCATAATCAAATTGTTTTTTTACATAGTCGTTAATTTTTTCGGTGCATTCATAGGCATCTTTATGTTTGTTTTTTACAGCCTCGAAAAGGAAATCGTCTTCACTTTCCATATAGGTTTTACTGTACAATCTTTGTGCGAAAAACTTTAAATGGGTAACAAACCGAAAGAAATTTAATGAGTCTTCATTAAAATCGATGCTAAAGTGATATTTGACGATCTTTAGAATGTCTTGCATCGTTTTTGTAATGTTTACGATGTTCGGCATTTCCTCATTCAGCTCTGCATTTACAATATGCATGGCAATAAAGCCTGCTTCATCCTCTGGAAGTGTAACATGAAGTTTATTCTTTATCATATTTAGAGCCTCTAACCCAATAGAGAATTCATCTTTATATAATTTCTTGATCTCCCATAATAATGCATTTTTGATATCAAGGCCCTTATTGTTTCTTTCTATCGCAAAGTTGATATGGTCTGTTAATGAAACATAGATACTGTCGCTCAATTCTCTTCCTAGCTTTTCTTTTGCCAATTGGATAATTTCTTCCGTTACTTCCATTAATTCAAGTGAAACTTCATAGAGAAGAGTTTTAAAACGATCTGACATATCTTTGTTTTTTAAAGTAAAAACCTTTTCTATTTTTTCTTCTTCTATTTCATCACCAGGTTTTTTTTGGAAAGCTAGCCCCTTCCCCATAACAACAAGTTCTATATTTTCTTCATTAAAAGCACTTACAACATTATTGTTATAAACTTTTTCTATTTTCATACGATCACCTAAATCATGTGTAATGGGTTCATCCGAAGACCTTTTAAAAAACAGTTTTTCTCTTATAATCTCTTTTAATTAAAGTGTATTATACGGCATTTTAGGTTCATTTTCATCTAGGAGATTCCGGTTTACTATGGTAAAAGCTTATAGGACAAAGGCTGTTTTGATAAGAGAAGAAGGAAAGCCCTCACACTGGGCTTTCCTGAAAGTCATTTTTTTATAAGTCTTCTCCATTTGTTGCGATCACGTTTTTGTACCAATCAAAGCTTTTCTTTTTATATCTGTTGTTTGTCCCTTTTCCTTCACTATCACGATCTACATAGATAAAGCCATATCTCTTTCTAAGCTCAGCAGTTGACGCACTAACAAGGTCAATTGGGCCCCAAGATGTGTATCCTATGATTTCAACACCATCACCGATTGCATTTTTCATTTCGCGAATATGGGCATCAAGATATTCAATTCGATAATCATCCTGAATTGATCCATCTTCTTCGACTTTATCTACAGCACCAAGTCCATTTTCAACGATGAACAATGGTTTTTGATAACGATCATACAGTTGGTTACAAACTGTTCTTAATCCCACAGGATCAATTTGCCATCCCCATTCTGATGCTTGTAGGTATGGATTTTTTACACCAGCTAAAAGATTTCCAGCTGTTTTTTCATCTTGATGTTCAGGAGCTGTACTAGCTACAAATGACATGTAATAGCTAAAACCAATATAATCAACCGTATTATGTTGAAGCAGCTCCAAGTCTCCGTCAGCCATTTCAATTTGAATATTATTTTCGTTGAAATAATTTAACATATAACGAGGGTAATAGCCTCTTGATTGAACATCTGAGAAGAATAATGTTTTACGATCTTGCGAAAGCGCCGCAAACATGTCCTCCGGCTTTGACGTATAAGGATACGTAACCATGGATGCAATCATGCATCCGATTTGTGAGCCAGGTATGATTTCATGTCCAGCTTTTACCGCAAGAGCACTTGCTAAAAATTGATGGTGAGCCGCTTGGTAAATGTCTTGTTCATTTTTTTTACCATCTTCAAATAAAAGCCCTCCGCCTGTAAATGGTGCGTGCAACAGGACGTTAATCTCATTAAATGTCATATAGTATTTCACTTTGTCTTTAAAGCGAGTGAAAATGGTTTTTGCTAATCGTTCATAGAATCCTACTAATTGTCGATTCTTCCAGCCGCCATATTTTTTCACTAAGCCTAATGGCATTTCATAATGTGAAATTGTAATAACTGGTTCAATATTATATTTTAGTAGCTCATCGATCATATTTTCATAAAATTGAAGACCTTTTTCATTTGGCTCTACCTCATCACCATTTGGAAATAAGCGTGTCCATGAGATTGAGAAACGAAATGCTTTAAAACCCATTTCTGCAAATAAAGCAATATCTTCTTTATATTTGTGATAGAAATCAATTGCTTCATGATATAAGTTAAATTGCTCCATCGAAAAATCCGGTGGACTCATGATCCCATTCGGAGATACATCTGCTGTTGAAAGTCCTTTTCCGTCCTCTTGATAAGCACCTTCTAGTTGGTTAGCAGCAACTGCTCCTCCCCATAAAAATCCTTCTGGAAATTTTCTTGTGTTTGTATTCATTCATATCACCTTTCCATTTTTATTTCTGAACTAAACCTACTTGATTAAAACTCTTCTCCGTTACTTTCAATTACTTTTTTATACCAATTAAAGCTCTTCTTTTTCGACCTTGCGAGTGTACCTTGTCCATCATTATCTTTATCAACGTATATATATCCATAGCGCTTTTTCATTTCACCTGATGATGCACTAACAATATCAATTGGACCCCAGCTTGTATATCCAATGATTTCCACACCATCTTTGATTGCTTCTGACATTTCTGCAACATGCTTTCTTAAATAATCAATCCGGTAATCATCATGGACTTCGCCATCTGTTGTCACTTCGTCTACTGCACCTAATCCATTTTCTACAACAAATAAAGGCTTTTGATATCGATCATATAATTGATTTGCTGTTATTCTGAATCCCTTAGGATCAATTGTCCAGCCCCATTCGGATTTTTCTAAATAAGGATTTTCAATTGAGCCAAATACATTACCTGCTGTCATATTATTTACTTCTGGATCTGTGCTTGTCGCACGGCTAGCATAGTAACTAAATCCAATATAATCGACTGTATGATTTTTTAAGAGCTCTTCGTCTCCATCTTTCATTTCAATTGTTAAGTTGAGATCTTTAAAGAATCTTTTTGCATAGCCTGGATATTCACCCCGTGATTGAACATCAATGAAGAAAAATGATTCACGGTCTTTGTCCATTGCATCCCAAACATCTTCAGGATTACATGTATATGGGTATGTCATCCCTGCTGCCAGCATACAGCCGATCTTTGCTTCTGGGATGATTTCATGACATGCTTTAACAGCAAGTGCACTTGCAACCAACTGATGGTGGGCAGCTTGGTATTGAATTTGTTTTTTATTGTCTCCTTCTTTGAAAACTAGGCCAGCACCTACGAAAGGTAAATGGAGCAACATATTAATTTCGTTGAATGTCATCCAATACTTTACTTTGTCTTTATAACGTTTAAATAGAGTAGTAGCATATGTTTCAAAAAAAGAAACAAGCTTGCGGTTTCTCCAACTTCCATATGTTTCAACTAAATGAACAGGTACATCAAAGTGAGCAATTGTCACGACTGGTTCAATATTGTATTTTTTTAATTCATCAAATAAATCGTCATAAAATTTTAGGCCAGCCTCATTTGGCTGATGGTCATCCCCATTTGGAAAAATACGTGCCCATGACACAGATACGCGTAAAGCCTTGAACCCCATTTCGGCAAAAAGAGCAATATCCTCTTTATATCGATGGTAAAAATCAATTGCTTCATGTGATGGATAAAATTCACCCTCAAGTGGTTTGAATGATGGTAGATTACCAAACATAATATCCCAGCGTTTTTTTCCAGTTGGCAGTAAATCAACTGTTGTTAATCCTTTACCATCTTCTAGATAAGCACCTTCTGTTTGATTTGCAGCAATCGCACCGCCCCATAAAAATCCTTTTGGAAATGTCATTTGTTACTCTCCTTTCAATTTGAAGAGGAAAGAAAATTGCTCTTTCCTCTTGAGGTCATTACTTCGCGTTTAGATTGAATAATTGATCACCAAAACTAATTTGTTTTTCACTTGTTGATTGTACGTTGAAATCCTTATAATTTGTCACAACAACTGGAGTTGTAACAGGTAATCCAGTTGCTTTGATTTTTTCAATATCAAATTCAATTAATAATTGTCCTTTTTCAACACGGGCACCTTGGCTTGTATGAGCAGAGAAATATTTCCCTTCAAGTTTCACAGTATCCATTCCAATATGGATTAATATTTCCGCTCCTTGATCCGTTTTAATCCCAATTGCATGGTTTGTCGGGAAAAGTGCTGTAACTGTACCTGAAGCAGGTGCAACTAGTTTCCCTATTGAAGGTTCAATCGCTACACCATCTCCAAGTGCCCCAGATGCAAACGCTTCATCTTTAATTTCAGATAGCACCTTCACTTCACCTTTTAGCGGACTTACGATTTCTTCAACTGAAGCATTTGTTACTGTTGTTGCTGCAGCTTCGTTTTGAGCAGTTTCAGTTGCTTCGTTTTTACCTTTGCCCATTCCAAATAAATACGTAAGAACGAAACCTAAAGCAAATGCGACAACGAATGAGATTAATGCTCCCCATAATGCAAATGTAACTCCATCAGTTGGGCTAATCATCGCTGGGATAACAAAGATCCCGAGACCACCTATCATATATAGGTTTGTTCCAACTGCACCGATGATTCCCCCGCCAATACCGGCTGCAATACAGCTAATGATAAATGGCTTTTTAAGAGGTAATGTGATTCCATAGATTGCCGGCTCTGTTACGCCGAAGATACCTGAGATGAATGCTGGTATACTTAATGTTTTTAATTTTTGTTGCTTTGTTTTTACATACACTGCAAGAACAGCACCAATTTGTGCAAATGAAGCAGCTAATGTCGTTGCTAATACTGGATCTGCTCCCATTGTTGAAATGTTATTGATTGCAATTGGCACAAGACCCCAGTGAAGTCCAAAAATAACTAATAACTGCCATAAACCTCCAACAAAAATACCTGCGATCATTGGGCTTAAGTTGTAGATGAATAGTGTAGCCATACCTAATAAATTTCCTGCCCATGTAGATATTGGACCAATAATGATAAATGTGAGCGGTACCACAATTAGTAATGTAAACATTGGTACTAAGAATGCTTTTACAACATCTGGAATGATTTTTCTTAAACGTTTTTCAACAACTGCTGCAAAATAAGCTGCAAGAATAATCGGAATAACTGATGATGCATAACTCATTAAAATAACTGGTACACCTAAAAATGTAATATAAATTGGTGATTCAAACATTGTGCCAGCAAATAATGTATAAAGTGGTTCACCCTGTGTTAAGCCTGATAAGGTCGGATAAACGAGTGATCCCCCAATCGCCATCCCGATGAATGGGCTTCCGCCAAACTTTTTAATCGCCGTATACCCTAAGAAAATAGGGAAGAAGTAAAATAGTGAGTCACCAACTGCATTTAGAATTTGATATGTTCCTGATGTTGACTCTAACCATCCCATTGCAATAAAAAGAGCATTAAAACCTTTGATCATCCCTGTTGCTGCTAGCACCCCAAGAACTGGTGTAAAGATACTTGAAATAATATCGATGAAGCCTGATTTTTGCTTTTCATCCTCATCAACAGGGGCTTGAGCTTGTAACCCACTCACTTCAAGAACCGCTTTATAAACATCCGGTACATGGTTCCCAATAACGACTTGATATTGTCCGCCACTTTTCATGACAGTTACAACACCATCCATATTTTTTAGAACATCTGTATTTGCTTTACTTTCATCTTTTAACTTAAATCGTAATCTAGTAATACAATGCACGATACTGGAAACGTTTTCTTTTCCGCCGACATTTAATAGAATATCTTTAGCCAACTGCTCATATTTCACGATTTGTCCCTTCTTTCTTGATGTTTTTAGGCAAATAAAAAACCTGAGCCAAATAGACTACACCTATTGCTTATCGCGATTCGCAATTATCGTGTGTCTATTCAGTCCAGGTTATGCCCACTTAAGGTAACATTCCTAAAACGGAATATTGTTTATTTACTTGTTATATGTAATTTATCATGGGTCCAGCAGATTGTCAACGCTTTCTTATCTATTCTTTTATTAAATTATAGATCTTTCGGATCAAAATAGTAATCTATCTATTTTCTTAAGTAGGATGAAACGGTGACTAGCTGTGCTCCGTTTTCCCATTATAATACTCTTTACGTTAATTGCTTACTGCCTTCATTTCGATAAGATGTATCAGCGATTTTTTCAACTTGTAATTGACCATTTTCAAAGCTTACGACTGAAACACTACAGTTTTCATGTACTTTGAATTCTTTACTCTGTGTTACCTGAATGATGTAATTTCCGATCGTGACTCCATGTGAAAAAATAAGAATATTCCCACCCTCTGAAGCATGTTTTTCTACGATTTCTTTTACAGCTTCTTCTGTTCTAGTAAAAAGCTGTGCATATGATTCACCTTCAGGAGCTGAAGCATTGACATCAAGGCTGAATAATTTGTCAAGAACATCACCATATAGCTTTGGAATTTCATCCTCTAACAAAGCTTCTAATATACCAAAATTCATTTCCTTCAGTCTTTTATCAATGGTTAACGGAATATCTCTATCACCTATCGCATATTTAGCCGTATCTTGAACTCGCTGGCTGTCGCTTGAGTAAGCCGCAATAAAAGGAATATGAGATAAACCTCTTCCAACAGATTTTGCTTGTGATATTCCTTTTTCAGTTAGTGGTGAATCACAAAAACCTTGCATACGTCTTTCAACATTATATTGCGTTTCTCCATGGCGTACAAAATAAAGTGTTACTTTGTTTTCACTAGTCAAGATTGAACACGTCCTTTTATATGTATCTTATTGGCATTTTAGCATACTCCACTCATAAATCTACCTAAAAAACAGCCTTACTACTCTAAGATAGTAAGACTGTTTATAACATTTACATTTGATGCTCAACTTTTACTCGTTTAATAAACAGTGAAATGATGAAACCAATCACTGCCATGATAATCGCGAATAAAAATGCATCTTGAACTCCTGCAGTAAATGCAAGAAGTGGATTTAAAGGATTTGCCTTGTCTTCAACAGTACTCATAAATCCTTCTGCACCAGAAGATAAAATCGAAATCGCGATTGCCGTTCCAATCGCTCCGGCAACCTGCTGCAAAGTATTCATAATCGCTGTTCCATCCGGATATAATTCACGCGGCAATTGATTCAAACCATTTGTTTGCGCCGGCATCATAACCATTGAAATTCCAACCATTGTAATGATGTGCAGTGCTATGATAAAGGCTGAGCTCGTATCAATTGTAATCGTCGAGAATCCAAGCATCGCTCCAATTAAAATCAGGATCCCGATCATAACAAGCCATTTTGGACCAAACTTATCAAA
The DNA here is from genome assembly GCF_058315175.1 of Metabacillus sp. RB-C-LZQ-3-1. Classification (NCBI taxonomy): domain Bacteria; kingdom Bacillati; phylum Bacillota; class Bacilli; order Caryophanales; family Bacillaceae; genus Metabacillus; species Metabacillus sp. RB-C-LZQ-3-1. Next base: position 53,532 of record NZ_JBZFLI010000016.1, read on the forward strand.
CAACCCACCCATTACAGGTGAAAGAATTCCATTAATGATCCCTCCTGGCAATAAAAGAAGCCCAGCAGCAAACGTAGTTAAAGCTAGTGATGTTTGTAAGTAAAGTGGTAATAAAATCATTGTGGAAAGCAATACCATCATACAAACAAGAATTAAAAGCAACCCAATCGTAAACATCGGATATTTAAACGCACGTAAATTAAGCATTGGCTGCTCCATTTTTATTTGTCTAACCGAAAATAAAACCAATGAAACTGTACCAATAACAATAGAAGCAATCACAGTTGGGCTTCCCCAACCGCCTCCTTCTCCAGCACTGCTAAATCCAAAGACAATTCCTCCAAATCCAATAGTGGATAACACAATTGAAAGAATATCAATTTTAGGCTTAGTTGGTGTTGTAACATTTTGCATAAAGAACAATCCAAAGATAAGAGCTCCAATTAATAACGGAAGAGAAATCCAGAAAATCCAATGCCATGTCAGGTTATTAAGGATAAGTCCTGAAATTGTTGGACCAACTGCTGGTGCAAACATAATAACTAGACCAATGATTCCCATGATTCTTCCACGCTTATGTGGTGGTACAACTAAGAGAATCGTGTTAAACATTAGCGGAAGCAATAATGCTGTTCCAACTGCCTGAACAACACGTGCAACCATTAAAACGGCAAAGCTTGGAGCAATCGCCGCTATAAACGTTCCAATAATCGATGCAACAAGTGCAGTATTAAATAATTGCCTTGTTGTAAACCATTGCATAATAAGTCCTGATACAGGAACTAAGATACCAAGTGTAAGTAAATAACCAGTTGTTAGCCATTGTGCCGTTGTTTCATGAATACCAAAATTCTCAATTAAGTTTGTTAAAGCCATATTAAGGGCTGTTTCACTAAACAAGCCGATAAAACCAGCAACAACAAATGAGATGATAATTGGAACAACACGCAAATCACTTACATCTACATCTCCAGTTTTCATTTGTGTATTACCCATTTCCATTCTGTTTCCTCCTACATAAATCTCTCTCTAATTTTTTTAAAATAGCAACGGTAACTGTTTTGCGATCGCACGTAACGGATCGCCATGTTGATATGTGATCGACAAGATACATGCCCCTTCTATCATTGCCGTAATTGTTACGCCCAATTCTTTGGCTCTCTCTTTTTCGAATCCATATTGTTCAAGTATGTGAGCATATTTGGATTGCCAATCTTTAAAAACCATTTCACATGCGTGACGAAGCTTTTCATGTGTTGATGCTGTTTCTGAAGCAATTAATCCGATCGATAGCCCCTCCACACAATCTTTTTTATCAAAGACAGCGGCTATATTATTGATATAAGATTGAAACGCTTCTTTTGCTGAATTTTTCCCACTTAGGTCTTTCTCAGCTCCCTCCAACACAAGCTCCCTCATCACAGAAATCGCTTCTAAAGCAATTTCTTCCTTCCCATTTGGGAAATGATAATAAATTGAACCTTTTGGAGCACCGCTTTCCTCGATTATTTGATTAAGCCCTGTTCCGTTAAAACCTTGCCGTTGAAATAAGCGTGTTGCGCTCTGCAAGATCATGTCCTTCGTGTCCTGCTTTCTCTTCATATGATGCTCACCTCAAAATTATAACAACCGGTCTAGAAAATAGTATAGGAATTTAAAGAATTAGTCAATTGATATGTTAACCTTTAAATAGTAAAAAGATAAAAAAGACAGGACTCATGGTCTTGTCTTCTTGTCTCTTCATTATTCATCTTTAATCGTCTTTAATGGTTTATTATTCTTTTTTAAAGCAAATCGGTATTTCTCTCCTTTTTCTATTTGAGTGACCTGTGAATCATGTACGGTAATTTGTACAGTTCCAAATTCAAGATTTTCTAAGAAACTAACAATTTTATCAATTACTTCTTTATCGATTTTATTTTTTGAAGACAACTAAATCCTCTCCCTTCAATAAACTCACACGATTTAAAAGTAAATCTTCCAAAGTTGTTCTTTCAAGAACATAGGCTATTGTATCTCTTACAAGAGACCAAAGTGGCTTTAAATGGCAACCTGCTTCTAATGGACAAGGTTCATATTTGGTTATAGATGCACATCCCATTGGTGACAATGGACCTTCTAAGTCACGGATAACCTCACCTATATTGATTTCATTTGAATTCTTATGAAGGTAATAACCTCCCTTTGCTCCCCTTTTACTCTTTACATAATCAAGCTTTTTTAATTGGAGCAGAATTTGTTCTAAATAATTAATTGTAACAAGTGTTTTCTCGGATATTTCTTGAATTGTGATAACGGTACCTTGTTGTTGTCCTAACACTAATAAGGCACGTAATGCGTATTCCCCTTTACTAGAAACCTTCATATTTCCTCCCTGCAATGTCGAGTAAATGACTCGACTTTCATTTTTCAAAGTTGAGTATAATAGTCAACTTTAATCCATATTACATAACTTATTTTATGTTTCATCATCCAATACCAAGTATTTCTATAAGAATTATTTACTTTATCATATTATGTATCTCATACTAACGCAACCACTTATTTGCAAATAATCCCACTATTTTTATTTTTCTCCCTAAACGTTAAGCTCTCTCAAATTGTTCGCAAAGAAAAAGTATAGTTCATGATGGTGGCGGCGGAATTTAATTTGTAAATCTAAAAACCAAACAGGCTTATACCTGTTTGGTTTTTTATCATTGTCCTAGTGCTTCTTCCACAAATTTATTTTCAATGACTTTTGATGTATCAAGCTGTTTATCAATACCTCCAACTGTGTATAAGAAGTCCGCTTGATCTTGATGTGCTTTTGCAAATTCCTCTGTTGTTGGAGTTAAGATAGGATCTGAATTTTCTAAGACAGATCGAATAATGTTTACATCGACTTTTTGTGCCTCAGCTAAATCCCTAGATACTCCTTCAATATCCTCAACAAAATACTGACGAACCTCTTCATATGTTCTCAAGAATAGCACTGTTAAATCTGGATGTTCCTCTGTAAACTTTGTTCTTGCAACCAAAAAACTTGGTGCATTAATATTTAAGTCTTCTCCGGTTACTAAAACCTTTGCACCTTGAAATACAGCCGTAGTAGCATATGGCTCCCATATTGACCAAGCATCAATCGATCCGTTATCTAAAGCTGGCCTGGCTTCATCGGGTTGAAGTTGGATGATTTCAATGTCACTATCCTTTAATCCCGCCTGATCTAAAGCCATATATAAAAAATGATAAGCACTGCTCCCCTTTGCTACTCCAATTTTCTTTCCCTTTAATTCTTTTAACTTCTTAATAGAGCTACCTTTAGGTACAACAATAGAATTCCCTTTCTTCCCATCACTAAGGACAGCAATCGCCTTAAAATCAACATTACCCGATTGTCCTGCGATTACAGGAGTTCCTCCCACGGCACCAAAATCTAACCTCCCTGATGCAAGTGCCTCAAAATGCGGCGGCCCGCTCGCAAATTCATTCCATGTAACTTTTACTCCAACTTTCTCAAATGCCTTTTCAAAGTATTGTTTCTCCCTAGCATAAGGGAGGATTCCAGTCTTTCCTTGAACACCAATGTTGATGACAACGTTCTGACTCTCTTTACCTTCAACTGAAGCTTCAGAAGATACTTTTTCACTAGATATATTGCCGCAAGCGCTTAATACTAACAATAATGCGATGAATGGAAAGCCAAAAATTATTTTCAATTTCAATGACATAAACAAATCACTCTCCAATTTTCCATATATGTTTAGTTGGATTTAGTGTAATGAAAATTCCTTTCCTTATCCTTGAAAATTATCTTGCCATTTTAAGAGTCTTCTCTCAAACATTCGAACAAACGAATCTGATACTTTACCAAATACTGCAAAAATAATAATACCTACAAAAACGATTGATGTTTGAGAAAATTGTCTAGCGTCCATAATAAGATAGCCAACACCTTGACTTGATCCCATTAATTCCGCTGCTACTAATGCCAACCATGAAACACCTATTGAAAGCCTTAAACCCAATAATATATTAGGTAAAGCAGCTGGTAGAATTAACAGAGTCATTTGCTTCCATCTATTAAACTCTAATACTTTTGCTACCGCGAAAAGTTTAGAATCCACACCACGTATTCCAAGAAACGTGTTCACATATAAAGGAAAAAATGCTCCCTTCGCAATGAGCAGGATCTTCGAAACCTCTCCGAATCCAAACCAAAGAATAAACAGAGGGATGACAGCTAATGTCGGGATCGTTCTGAGCATTTGTAGAGTAGGATCTACCGTTTGTTCGATACTTTGATTAAAACCAACAGCAACTCCCAATAATAACCCCAATGTTCCCCCTAATAAAAATCCTCCAATTGCTCTTAACAAACTAATTTGAAAATGTGTAATGAGATCACCCGTCATGACTAAATCAAGAAATGTCATAAAAATGATGCTTGGTCTTGGAAGTAATGTATCAGAAATGAGACCAAACATCCCTATTAACTCCCAAAGAACTAATATCATAATTGGTACGACAAACCCCTTCAAGATACTACTTGTTTTTTGCAGCTCTCTTTTCTTTTTTACCTTTTTCCCATGCATTGATTGTATTTTTTCTAAAGATAACGCTGAATGATTTTCCATCTTGTATCCCCCTTATATACCTGCACTGTTTACTAACTCTAACTCATCTACCTTTTCAAATTCTGCTAATACAAGTTGACGGAACTCCTGAAATGCTCTAGAGGATTTCCTCCGAGGAAACGGTAGATCTATTGAGATGACATTTTGAACGGTTCCTGGTCTTGCACTCATTATGATGACTTTGTTTCCTAAATAAATCGCCTCATCTATGTCATGAGTGACAAAGATCATCGATGTTTTTTCTTCCTTCCAAATATCAAGCAAAGCTTCCTGCATATGAGAACGAGTAAAAGCATCTAATGCACCAAAGGGCTCATCTAATAGGAGTACCTTTGGTTTTCTCAGTAAAGCTCTGGCGATTGCAACACGCTGTGCCATTCCTCCGGACAGCTCTTTTGGATATGCTTTCTCAAACCCCTCCAACCTAACAAGCTTCATTAGCTTGTTAACACTCTTTTTTACTTCCATCCGCTTAAGTGATAAATTCCCTGCTATATTCTTCTCGACTGTAAGCCATGGAAACAACCTAGGTTCTTGAAAAATAAATCCTTGGTTAATACCGGCGCTAATAACCTTCTTTCCATCCAGCTTTATCTCACCAGAATATTCAGTATCTAAACCTGCAATGGCCTTTAATAAGGTACTCTTCCCGCACCCACTTGGTCCAATAATTGTGATGAATTCACCTTGTTTAACATGTAGACTAATATCTTTAAGAACGACCATTTCCTCTTTTTCTTTTTCAAAGAATTTGTTAAGTTGAGTAATTTCTAGTAATGACATTTTAATCTCCCCTCCTTTAAGTATTTATTTGATTAAAGCTATTCGAAGGTCTTTGCAAACCAAGATGATCTCGTAAAGTATGACCCGAATACTCTTCTCTAAAAAGTCCACGGTTTTGTAGTTCTGGAATCACTAAGTCAACAAAATCATCTAAGCCCCCAGGTAGGTAAGGTGGCATAATATTGAATCCATCTGCCGCACCGTGTTCAAACCATTCCTGCAACTGATCGGCAATCTCAATAGGTGTTCCCTTTATCTCTCTATGACCTCTAGCTCCTGCCACCCGTTGGTATAACTGACGTATTGTTAAGTTTTCACGGTCACCTAAATCTTTTACAAGCTGAAATCTTGTTTTCGCTCCATTTATGTCCTCAATATCTGGTAATTCAGGAAGAGGCTCATCTACTGGATAATTCGATAAATCATAACTTATAAGTGCCGACAATAATCCCACTCCTACTTTTTCAGGGATCAGTTCAACTAAATATTGTTTCTTTTCTTCTGCTTCCTTTGCAGTTCTACCAATTACCGGAAAGACACCTGGCATGATTTTTAACGATTCTGCCGATCTTCCATACTTCGTGAGTCTCCCTTTAACATCTTGATAAAAATTCTGAGCCTCATCCAACGTTTGCCATGCAGTAAAAATCACCTCTGCTGTCTTTGCAGCCAATTCCTTTCCTGATTCAGATGATCCAGCTTGAATGATAACCGGATGCCCTTGTACAGGTCTTGAAATATTCAATGGTCCCTTTATTGAAAACCATTTCCCCTTATGGTTTAAATCATGCACACGAGTTGGGTCAGCAAACCTTCCAGTCTCTCTATCTATCAGCAAGGCATCATCTTCCCAGCTATCCCATAGTTTTTTCACCACCTCTACAAACTCTTCTGCTCGTTCATACCTCACACTATGCTCTAAATGGTGATCTTTACTAAAATTTAAAGCTTCTGCTTCACTCGACGATGTCACAACATTCCAAGCTGCTCTCCCACGACTAAGATGATCAATAGTTGCAAACTTTCGCGCGAGGTGGAACGGTTCGTTATAAGTAGTCGATGCAGTTGCGGTTAGCCCTATATGGTTTGTCACAACAGCTAGGGCTGAAAGTAAAGTTAAAGGATCAGGGCGAACGTTGACCGTTTGCTCAATACCAGCACCATCTCGATCATGAACTGCATATCCATCAGCAAAAAAGATCATATCGAATTTTCCACGCTCTGCTGTTTGGGCCAATTTCCGATAAAGTTCAAAAGATAAGATTTCATTTGTTTTACTTTCAGGATGTCTCCAAGATGCTACATGATGCCCTGGTATCATAAAAAATGCTCCTAAATTCATTTGACGCTTATGATTGACCATTTTCTTTTCTCCCCATTTCATTATTTTTAATAAAAAAGAGCAACCTTCTTTAAAATAATGAAAGGTTGCTCCAGTTATCTGGTCACATACTATTTAGTTGAATATAATGAATCAATACACTTGATAGTTCCTTACTCTAGACTTTTTTACAATAAGATGGAAAAAGACTTAAACACTGAAATCAAGGTTTGGCCATTGGTTTTCCAATCAATTTTCATCTACTTTTAACTTTTGATTGATTTTATGAAAATATCTAAACTCTTTTGCAGCCTTTGTTTTGCTTCTTCTTGTATAAAAAATGTCTGATCATTCGTTCTTTCGATATGCTGATCAATGATATAAACTCCTTTTACAATATGAGTTGCTCCTAATGAAGAAAGCACTGGATTTAACGCATATTCTATCGTTAAAAGATGGCCAAAAGAACCTCCGATCACAAGTGGTAATACAGCTTTATTTTCTAATCCTTTTTGTGGTAATAAATCTAAATAAGTTTTTAAGATTCCTGAATATGAAGCTTTATAAACAGGGGTCAAAACCAAAACCCCTAATGAGTGTTCGACAATCTTATTAGCTTTTTTTATTTCATTACTATTAAAGTTAGCCGTGATCAAATCTTTAGCTGGTAAAGCATGAATCTTTATTATTTCATATGATATGTTTCGTCTGCTAAGTAATGATGTTGCATAATCTAATATCCCATTTAAACGGGATTTGTCATTTGGTGCCCCTACTATGATAGAAATATCCGCCATTTTATCACCCTTTTTCATTTAATCTTAACTTACTTTTTAATGTTGTAAGACGATTTTTCTCTGTAACATCGACTTGGATAATTTCATTTTTATGAACAGTTATTGTTAACGAACCGTAATCTAACTTTTCTAACTCAGAAAGAATATATGCTAGCTTCGCTTCATTTATCTTTGCCATTTTATCTCCTCCATTTCTATTCAATCTTTTGGAAACAAAAAGGCCTAACCTTTCTCTATGAGAATTGGTTAGGCCTTCGTTTGTACGATGGGCAATTTACTAAATTTTGGTTAATTCGATTATATATCCAACAATTCCTACCTGTCAACTCAAATTTAGAACATTTCTCATATCCGTAATATGGATCGACCTATCAATCGTCTTAAAGTATCAAGATCTTCGCAACCACAACCTCCTACTGTTTGTTTTTCGTTTTAACTATTTTAATGGAATGAACATTCTCATGCGGGTGACTATTAGATAAGCAAGCATGATACTCCTCTTCCAGTTCTGATAATGGCCGTTCAAATAGAAACTCATCTTCTTTTTTATAAATATTAAACGCAACTAGTTTCTGAATTAACACACTACGTTTTTTTTCAGAAATATCCTGTGTCGTACCCTCGATCTGAATCACTCCCTTTTAATTCAAAATTTGAACCTATGATTTAATTTGTCATAACTTTTAAAGACTATTGCCACCCACTTTTCTCTCTTGTTCGTGTACTGCTTTTTGTTTGTTTAGTGCACTTTTTCCACTTTAATTGATGATCATATTCATTTTCAATCTCAGACAATGTAAGCTCATAAAGGTGATTCTCTTCTTTCTTATAGACACCTAATTTTAGCAACTTGTTGATTAAGGTTTCTTTCCTATAATAGACAGCCTCACGCAACCGAGACATACCTCATTCCTCCTCTAAAAGACTTACTTATCCTCATTTTTAAGACTTTTATATATTGCAAAAATTCAGTTAAAAAACCTAATCCTTCTACATCGTTTCTTAAATCTGCGTATTTTTCTTCATCATAATTTGAAATCTATAAGTTTCTATGATTAATAAAATTTCCCATATGAAAAGACTCTCAGAATAAGTACATTGTACTTACATTCCAAGAGCCTCTAGTTTTCTAGTCAGCCTATCCCTTTATGATTTTACATTTGCTTGATTAGTATTTTTATAATAACCTAATTTTGAAATAGTAAAAAAGATAGCTATAACCCAAATCAGAGCAATACCAATATAAACATATGGGTAGATCGAAGCATTCTCAACCCAAGTGTGTACGATTGTTCTAGCATTTACTAAGATAATAAATCCACCAACAAGGACTCCCATTAACTGTGCTGGAACCTTTTGTACTAACCAAGCTGCTATCGGAGCTGCGATAATTCCACCAATCATTAACGCTCCAACCCATAGCCAATTTACTTCCTCCCATCCTAATGAAATAAGAAATCCTAGAGTAGCAGAAACCGCAATAGCAAATTCACTCGTATCAACAGTTCCAACAACTTTTCTTGGACTCATTCCCTTTCTGGACAATAGAACCGGTGTAGCAATTGGTCCCCATCCACCACCGCCTGTTGCATCAGCAAACCCTGCAATCAAACCTAAAGGAATTGATTGCTTACGACTTAACTCAAGTCCTTTTTTCTCCTCAGTTGGACGAAATGTAAAAAGAAATTTTGCAAGAACATATATACCTAGTAGTAATAGAAACAAAGAGATATAAGGTTTGGCTAAGTCACCCGGCAGATTGCTGAGAAATGTTGCCCCTAGGAAAGCTCCAATTGAACCTGGAACAATTAACCTATAAACTGTTTGTTTATCTACATTTCCAAATTTAATATGTGATGCCCCAGAAGCAGCTGTTGTCACAACCTCAGCTAAGTGGACGGACGCCGACGCAACTGCTGGTGCAATTCCAAATGCCAATAATAATGAAGTAGATGTTACTCCGTATGCCATTCCTAACGCCCCATCAATTAACTGAGCGAGTAACCCAATAAAAGCAAAGATTAGTAATTTTTTCATTATATCCACCTCTTTTTTATAAAAATGAGAATAAAAAAAAGGCATAACCCTACTTTTAAAAAGGATTATGCCTTCGGTCGTCCGATCGGCTTTCTTATTTCATTTTTTATTAATCTGATTATAATCCCTACAATTCCTACCCGTCAACTAGTATTTAATAAAATGATTAAACTTTTTATCGACGATCCTTGTTTATTCCCACAAAATCAGGCTTACTAACACTAACCTTTCATCGCTTCTTCTTGAACTCTCTGTAAAAATTCCTTCACTACAGTATCATTACTTTTTTGACTGCTTAATTTAAGCATTGCCCTTCCTACAAAATTCACACCTTTGTTTTGCCCTTCATAAATAAAAGTAGTGTTTTCTTCATCTACTTTTAATAGGGTAAACGTTAAGGTGATTTCAAATGCCTTTCCTAAAACAAATCGTATTTGCTTTTTCTTTTTGTCTTTCGTATCTTCATAAGCTATAGTTTCCACAATGTAGGTCTCTACTCGTTTTCCTTCGCGATATTTTTGCTGATGTTTTGCTCCCACTTCATTTTCTTTCTTTTCAATCAATGTATGTTCTTCAACTTTAGGCATAATTTTCTTTATATGTTTATCTAAAAACAAACTCCAGACATGTTCAATATTCCTATGAATAATCATTTGTTCCTTCCACTGAATCACTTTTCTTCCTCCTCACCTGATAATAAAAACTCATCTATCTCCTCTATTTGGAGACGAAGCTCCATCATTTTCATCATGATTTTATTTCTTTTTTGACGCAGTAATTTGCCAAGATTTGCAAAGGATTCATCCTCCATAACGTCGATCATTTCTTGAATTGTAAACCCTAATTTTCTTAATTTTATTAGCAGTATGGCCAAGAAATAGCTGCCATCATCATAATAGCGATAGTTATTTTTTGGATCAATGTAAGCTGGCTCAAGCAATTTCACTTCCGCATAATACCGAAGAGTTTCCTTGCTTAGTCCTGTGAGCTGTGCAAATTCGCTAATTTTATACATCGTTATCCTCCCATATCAATCATAAACTGTGGGGTGCACTACAGGGTCAATTCATTTCTGATCATATGAAAGAAAAAGCCACCCTAATAGGTGACTTCCTTAATAATATATATTAGCTGATAACAGCCTAAGTTGAAATGAACATCCCTATTACATAGCGAAGTAGTTTACACAGTTCATTTATTTGCGGAAAGAATTACTTTCTAATTTTTTCTACTATGTAATGAAAAACATATAAGATAAATGCCTTAAAGAAGAAGTACAGAAAGAATTGGATTTGATTAAAACGAACTAATTTTGCTACTTTTAAATATTCAAGTATCCGTATAAGAAAAAACGTAAAAAAAGCGTTAAGGATAGCATTCGCGAATATAAACTTTTTAAAATGGCCATATGTCCATTTTAAAATCCACATCGAAGATACTAAAAATGGACCGATATTAAAAGGAAATTCCCCTGTAAAATAAGACTCAGGTTTATTATAAAAAATCCACCATTTTTTCTTTTTACCAATCTGAACATGAAAGACTTCAAGAAGAACGATAAGAACTGAGGCAGGAAAATATTTTTTTATATCACGCCGTCCTAAAAGAGGTAGTGATAGCCATGAAACAATAACCATTGCTATATTAACAAACCACTGCGTTTTTAGTGACATAATGTTAGCTTCTCCTTTTTTCTTATCTTTCCCCTGGACTGACCTTATATTCTTTTGATCAGAAAAGAACAAAAGTTATTTTCACACTCTTAAAAATAGTTTCTCTAATCTTAGTAACGCTATCCATAAAAATTTTATTTTCCCAAGTGAAAAAAGCCCCAAAAGATGGGGCCTAAATCCTTGGGACAAGTTACCTGTCCCCTTGTTCCTATATAAAAATTCCTGCAATTGCCGCGCTTAATAGTGAAGCTAAAGTTCCGGCAATTACTGCGCGGATGCCAAGTTTCGCAATATCTGAACGTCGGCTTGGAGCAAGTCCTCCTAGCCCGCCTAAAAGAATGGCCATGGAGCTTAAATTAGCAAAACCACAAAGTGCAAAGCTGACAACCATAACAGTTTTAGGTGTTAGTTGTTCAATTGCCGGGGCAAATGAAGAGTATGCAACAAATTCGTTTAACACTAATTTTTGACCGATGAAGCTACCTGCTGTCACCGCTTCTGACCATGGCACACCTATAGCGAATGCGATTGGCGAAAACAAAATGCCTAAAATAGCTTCAAGTGATAGCGCTTCATAACCAAAAATCCCGCCGATTCCACCTAAAATTCCGTTAATCAATGCAATTAACGCAATAAACGCAATAAGCATAGCACCTACATTTAAAGCAAGCTTTAAGCCATCTCCTGCACCGCGAGCAGCCGCATCAATAACATTCACAACTTCTTCATCTTTTTCCATAACTAATGAATTTGATGTTTCAGAGTGTTCTGTTTCAGGCATCATGAGTTTCGCTAGTACCAATCCTGCCGGGGCAGCCATAAAACTAGCTGCTAATAAATATTCCAGTGGAACACCTAAAAGTGAATACCCAACAAGCACAGAACCTGCTACAGAAGCCAAACCGCCTGTCATAACCGCGAATAACTCTGATTTTGTCATTTTTTCTAAAAATGGGCGAATGACAAGTGGAGCCTCTGTCTGTCCAACAAATATATTTGCAGCAGCAGACATTGACTCTGCTTTGCTTGTTCCTAAAAGCTTGGATAAGCCTCCACCAATTATTTTAATAAACCATTGCATAATCCCTAAATAATAAAGAACTGAGATTAAAGACGAAAAGAAGATAATGATAGACAATACTTGAAACGCAAAGATAAATCCAAATGATTCAGCATCTGCCAGCGGACCAAATAAAAACGAAAGCCCTTCATTTGCATAATTGATAATATCCTGCACTCTCATGGTTAACCATTCTAATGCCGAGCGCCCTGCCTCCCATTTTAATACAATAAATGCAAAAATAATCTGTATTGCCAAACCTCCGAAAATGGTTCGATAATTGATTGCCTTTTTTTGGTTCGATAGTAAAAAAGCAATGCCTAAAACAACAACGATCCCAAAGATTCCCCATAATATATTCATGTTTATCACCTCAATAATTTATACAAAGCCTAATTAACTCTTTATATTGTTTGCGGAAGCATTTAGTAAAATATACAAAAAAATTATTTTTTTTTAATAGATAAAAGTTATTAGACGTCCAACAACTATCCGTGGACCTTTTTAAAAGCAAATCAATTTTGAAGCTCCCATTTTGTAACCCCTTTCATTTCGCTTCACATTCACATTATAAAGGTATGAGGTCCAACAACTCAATACTTTTTTAAGACATTATCATGAATTTTTATGAGAAATCGTTTCCAATTTGTCAAAACCATTGCTTCATTAATGTTTCACCAACTATTTATTCCAATATTTACAAGAATTTATTCGCGATGAAATCTAGAAATCTAATAAAAAAAGAATCTCTAAAAGATTCTCTTTCTAAAAACATTGAAACTAATTTGATCAGATCTAAAAAAGTTAATAGAATAAAGTACCGGTTGATCTGAGGCATCGTAATGAATTTGCTTTAATATTAAAAGTGGTGAACCTTCCTCAGATTTTAAGATATCAGATATTTCTTCATGATATCCCATTGTTTCAATAAAGGCTTTTGCATAAGTAATTTTCACATTAGCTACTTCCTCTAAAAAAACAAATAATGACTCCTCGTTCAATTGATAACCGCCAGGCAGTAAATGGGCCGGGATTTTATCTATACAATAAACTAGCGGCATATCATTTGCTGTACGAAGTCTCTTAACAAGTAAAACTAGCTCATTATCTTTTAGCTTTAGTTCCTTTACTTCTTCTTCTTGCGGTTCAACAAACCCTGAAAACAATAGATCAGTTCCGGGCTTCTTCCCCTCTCTCTCAATTAAATGAGTGAGACTAAACAATTCCTCAATTCCCCCAGAAAACACTGGCTTTTTATTCACAAACGTACCGATACCATGTTTACGTGTAATGATATTTTCCTCTTCTAAAATTCGCAGTGCTTCTCTTAACGTTGTTCTTGACACATGCAGCTGCTTAGCAAAATCAGTCTCTGAAGGCAGCCTTTCTCCCGGCTCTATCTCTCCATTCCTTATTTTTTCCTTAATTTGGTCAATTACTACAAGATAACGAGACTTTTGATAATGATAAAAGTTGGAACCCATTGACGGTGCCCTCCAATGATAGAATATCACTATTTTACACACAATTAAGAACGCTTTCAATACGTGGGTCAAGGGGACAGGTTTGCTGTCCCAAAATTCCAAAAGAGGACGAGGCTTCCACCTCGTCCCTACTTAACTGCTCCTTCAGAAATTCCTTTAATGATATATTTCTGTAAAAACATATACACTACAACAATTGGAATAATCGCGATGACTAATGCAGCCAGGGCCAAGTGCCATTGCTTCGAATATTCACCAAAGAAATAGAACATTTTTAAAGGAATCGTATATAATCCCTCTTTATTTATGACTAAGGATGGAAGTAAGTAATCATTCCAGAACCAGATGGCATTGAGCACAATTACAGTGACGGTTGTTGGTTTTAGCATTGGTAAAATAATATATCGGTACACCTGGAAACGATTACACCCATCGATTATAGCTGCTTCATCTAATGCCATTGGAATTCCTCTTAGCGCTCCAAAATATAAGAAAACAGCTAAGCTTGACCCTAATCCTAAATACATGATTGTTAATCCAGCTCGATTTAACATATCAAAAGAACCAAAAATTGATACTAGCGGAATCATAATCGATTGGAAAGGGATCAGCATACATATCGCAAAGATAAAATAAATAATGGAACTTGTTTTTCCTTGTCTACGTGATAAAGCATATGCAGCCATTGATGTACAAATACAGATAAGAAAAATGCTGACAACTGTAATAATCACTGAATTGATAAAGCTCTGAATAAAATCCAAAGCAGTAAAGGCCTCAGGATAATTGGCAAATGTCCCCTCTGACGGAAAAGAAAGTGTATTAACAAATATCTCTGCCTTTGTCTTAAATGAATTGACAATTACTAGATAGAACGGATAAAACCAGATGATTGAAAGAAACAACCCAAGCAAAATGAATCCATATGTTTTCGCTTTATTTTGTGCAATCATAAATCAGTCTCCCTCTTTCTAGTCAAATATAGCTGGATCACTGAAATCGCTGTAATAATAAGCAAGAAAATGATCGCTTTTGCTTGTGCATAGCCCATATCTTGGACTTTAAATGCTGTATCGTAAATATTCATTGTGGCCATCTGAGTGGAACTAAATGGCCCCCCAGCTGTTAACGCCATATTCTGATCATACACCTTAAAAGCATTTGACAATGATAAAAACAAACTAACCGTAAATGCTGGTGCCAATAAAGGGAATTTAATTCTCCAAAAACGTTGCCATACATTTGCACCATCAATAGTAGAAGCCTCAATTAATTCATCTGGAATATTATTCAAAAATGAAATGTAGATAATCATAATATACCCGCTCATTTGCCAGATAAATAGAATTACTAACCCCCAAAAGCCTGTTTCAGTATCTGATAACCAGCCCTTAAAAAAAACTAACCCAGTAAGCTCAGCTATCCCTTCAAAAGCTTTTAGAAAAATAAACTGCCAAATAAAACCTAAAATAATACCGCCAATTAAGTTTGGCATAAAAAAGACTGTCCGAAAAATCGTGTTAAATTTCCCCATTTTTTGTGTAACAAATAGAGCTAAAAGCAATCCGATCACATTAATCCCAATAACAGAGGCAATGGAAAAACCCCCTGTAAATGCAAGACTATATATAAATTGATCATCTTTAAAAAGATTGATGTAATTTTCAAAGCCTACAAATTCATTCACTTGAAAACCGTTGTATTCTGTAAAAGAATAGTAGACACCTTGGAAAAAGGGAATAATTAATACAATGGCTAAAGCCGCTATACAAGGAGCTAGAAATAGCCAATAGGTGAGATTTTTCATTTTCATTTTGCTCACACCCCTAAAATTTGGTGAAATAGATGAATGGAATGAGGAATCGTCCATCATTCCATTCAGATCAAAAGTTAACGCATTTCCGTAAACTTCGCACTCGCTGTTTTTTCAAGATCTTCCCATGAAATATCACCATTTAAATATTTTTGATACTCTGGAAATAGCGCTGTAGTAGAAAATCCGTTTGGATATTGGTTATGAGCCCATACTCTTGATTTTCCATCTAATAACATTTGATAGACTTCTTTTGATACAGGATCTGTTATATTATCAATCTCATATCCTTCATGCGCAGGAATGTATTTAAACTCTTCAACAATTTGTTGTTTACCGTAATCTGAAGTATACATCCAATCAATAAAATCTTTAGATGCTTCTACAACTTCTTCATCTTGTTCTTTATTTATCCCCCAGAACCATGACGGGCCAGCACTGATATATCCTTCGTTATCACTGTCAACAAATAGCGGGAGTATCCCTAATTTTTCTTTTGAAAATTCAGGATCGATCCCATCAAGTGAAGGAACAATCCAGTTTCCTTGATGAATAATCGCTACTTTATTGTTCGTAAATAGCTCTTCAACAGAAGTACTATAATCCAATGATAAAATTGGCTGCACATTATATTTATTTAGTAAATCTGTATACTCCTTCATTCGATCTCCATATTTAAACGTAAGCTCACCCGCTTCATAAGCTACCTTTAAATCATTTTCAAATTCTGGTGCTGTAAAATGATTGGAAAATTGGCTTGTCACCCAATCCTCTTTACCACTGTATCCAAAAACAGCTTCTAAACCCAGCTCTTTTTTCTGACTATCAATCGTTTCAACAGCCTTCACAAAATCATCGTAGCTTGCGATCGAAGCAGGATCTACTCCAGCAGATTCAAAAATGTCCTTATTGATCATCCAACCAAATCCTTCAATATTTAAAGGAATTCCATACGGCGTACCATCAACCGTTGAACCTTGCAATGTTCCCTCAATGGCGGTTTTTGCAGATTCCATATCAGACACATCTAGTAAATAATTTTGATATTTTTCAACATCTGATAAACCGCCTAATAAAAAGATGGCCGGATCTTCGTTTGATGAAAACTTTGCTTGTAAAGCCGAAGCTGCATCTTGACCACCACCAACAGTTGTTAAGCGGATATCGACATTTTCATGTTCACTTTCATACTTCTCGATCATCGCTTCTAGTTGATCCTTTGTCTCTACTTTTATATTAAAAACATCAACAACGATATCTCCATTGCCACCGCTGCTATTTGATGAGCATCCTGCCAACAATCCGCCTGCTAATAGAACTGTACTTAAACCTTTTTTCACATTCTTTTTCATAGCTATTACCCCCTTAGTTAATCAAAGAGTATGACCCTTGAATCGTCATAGTCATACTCCCTAAATTCTTACAAAGTAATCTCCAAATTTTGTGATCCTTGTAAGTTAATTTTCACTCCATCTCTACTTGTCACAACTTCTCCTGCTGAACTGGAAGTAATGCTTTCATAGCCCGCAAGAAGAATAGAATACGTTAACTCCTCCATTGTTGTTTCAATGTGGATGCTGTTATTTTGCTTAACGGCTTTTATTTCTCCTTTTATCCTTCCATTCATATCTGTAACAAAAGCCGTTGCCTCATGGTTATCCTGTAATTGGTAGAGCTCGAATGTAACATTGTTAGCAAATTCATAGTCTGGACGAATGTCATCATGACCAATTGCTAAAATGGTATTTTCTCTTATAAACAATGGAAGACTTAAATAGTCATAGTTTTCTGTTCTCCAAGCTCCTCCTTCAACCACTTCTTTTGTTAAGTAGTGTGTCCACTTCCCTTGTGGCAAGTAGTAAGAGCCCACTCCTTTTTCATTCATAATCGGCGCTACCAATAGACTGCTTCCAAGCATGTATTGACGATCAAGGACATGTGTATTTGGATCATCAGCAAATTCTAAAAGCATTGGTCTCATAACTGGCACACCCGTTTTATGATTCTCAACTGATGCGCTATATAGATAAGGCATCAAACGGTTTTTCAATTTAGAAAAATGCTTTGTAACTTCTACTGCTTCCTCATCAAATAACCATGGAACGCGGTAAGAAGAGCTTCCATGCAGGCGACTATGGCTTGATAATAAACCAAACGCCAGCCAGCGTTTAAATAAGTCCGGACTTGCCGTATTTTCAAATCCTCCGATATCATGACTCCAATATCCAAAGCCTGATAATGATAGGGAAAGTCCACCGCGTAAACTTTCTGCCATAGACTCATAGGTTGCGTTGCAATCTCCACCCCAATGGACCGGGAATTGCTGACTACCTACAGCAGCTGATCTTGCAAAAACAACAGCCTCCTGCTTTCCTTTTTCCTTCTCTAGTAAGTCAAAAACAACTTTGTTATAAAGATAGGCGTAATAGTTATGCATTCTCTGTGGATCAGAGCCATCATAATAAACAACTTCTGTTGGAATTCTCTCACCAAAATCTGTTTTAAAGCTATCTACCCCCATATCAAGTAACACTTTCAATTTGTCGCAATACCACTTGCATGCAGCTGGATTTGTAAAATCAACAACTCCCATCCCGGCCTGCCATAAATCCCATTGCCATACGCCACCGTTTGCCTTTTTCAACAAGTAGCCTTTTTCTGCTGCTTCATCAAAGAGATTAGACTTTTCGGCAATATAAGGATTGATCCATACACAAATTTTCAAGCCCTTTTCTTTTAATCTTCTTAACATCGCTTCAGGCTCAGGAAATGCGTCTTGATCCCATTCGAAATTACACCATTCAAATTCTTTCATCCAAAAACAATCAAAATGGAAAACACTTAAAGGAATGTCACGCTCAGCCATCCCGTCTACGAAATGAGTCACCGTTTCTTCGTTATAGTCCGTTGTAAAAGATGTTGTTAGCCATAAGCCATAGGACCAAGCCGGAGGAAGTGCTGGTTTTCCAGTTAATTCTGTATAGTTCGTCAATACTTCCTTAGGTGAATCCCCGCCAATTAAGAAATACTCAATATTCTCGCCTTCAACACTAAACTGTGTCTTTGAAACTGCTTCTGAGGCAACCTCAAAACTTACTTTTTCTGGATGATTGACTAAGACACCATATCCCCTATTACTTAAATAAAATGGGATATTTTTATAGGATTGCTCTGAACTTGTTCCACCATCTTCGTTCCAAATGTCAACAATCTGACCGTTTTTAACAAATGGGGTAAAACGTTCACCAAGGCCATAAATATATTCGCCAACGCCTAGGTTTAATTGGCTTCGCATATAACTTTCTTTCTTAGGACCTTTAATCCACGCTACTCCTTTTGAATCAATAGAGGTTAACACTTGATTCCCTTGAGTAAATGTAATGTTAAAGGGTTGGTGTTGTATGTTTACGCTTACATTTCCGCTACTAAAAATGGTTTGACCATCATGTTGCTCAGATTTTAACGGAATAAGCTCATCCTTAATGTCAAAGTTCGGTGTTTTATTTGTTGTGCCCTTATGATGCCATGCTTTCACTTTAATGACATTTTTCATTGGAGATGATAGCTGAATTGTTAAAGAAGGTAAATTTAATGTATCTCCTCTATGTTGAATGTCTTTACAAGGTGCATAAAGTGTCACCTTATTATCATTTATCACAACATCACGAACATTTCTTGGGTGTTGAATATCAAACCCTTCTCTTGTCAGCCAAAAACCATCGGTAAATTTCATCAAAACACTCCTTATCTAAGCTTTCATTCAATCATATTGAAATTACTTGCAGCTAGTTATTTTTTCGTTATCTTATAATTGAAATTATAGTGATAAAAAACTAACAATTCTTGCACAATTTCAACAATTAATTGTACAATTCTGATATATGGAGGGGATGATTTGTGAGTAAACATAATCTTCTTGAGGATCGAGTTCACGGTGATTCAATGTTTCCGTTTCGTATTTATATGGTTGACTATCTTGATGGTCAAGTGATTTTCAATATGCATTGGCATCCTGAATTGGAGTTTATTTATGTAGAAAAAGGACCGATCAATGTTCAAGTTGGAACAAAACAGTTTCGATTAGAAGAAGGTACTGGGTGCTTTATTCCCAGCGAACAATTACATGGAGCATATCCTTGCGGGGATAAGCCTTTTAAGCTTCATGCTGTTGTCTTTTCGATCGATTTGGTCCGAAGCTTTGGGTATGATTTAATTGAAAGTCATTACTTAGAAGCAATAAAGAGCTTTTCTTTGGTCCATTCACTGAAAATCACACCTAAAACAGATGAAGAGCAGAGAATGTTAAGGACAATCGTCATGATGATTGAATGCTATTCTTCCAAGGAAACTAGCTATGAGTTGAAGGTAAAGGGGTATCTTTTTCTGCTATTTGCAGACATTTTCAAAAAACAATCATGGGTTCATAATGAGGAAGTTACACAAAAGGAATTAACAAAAACAGAACTATTAAAAAAAGTTCTTCAATATATTGATCAAAATTATAAACAAAAGCTAACAGTTTTAGAACTAGCTTCCCATATTCAAATGAGTGAGGGCCATTTTAGTCGATTTTTCAAAGCACTTGTTCGAATGACACCAATGGAATACATCAACACCATTCGAATCAATAAAGCATGCACACTCCTGCAAAAATCAAACCGAAAAATGCTCGATATCGCCCTTGACGTAGGATTCCAAAACCAAAGCTACTTTATCAGACTGTTTAAAAAACAAAAAGGCTGCACACCTAAGGAGTATAAGATGAGGATTGGTACATAGGGACAGGTCCCTTGTCCCAAACAAGGACCTGCCCTCTCGACCAATTAAGATGAAAACTTTCTGATTAAACCGTTTAATTCTTCCGAAAGTTTTGCTAGTTGTTCTGCACTTCCAGCAATTTCTTCCATTGATGTACTTGTTTGCTGGATGGATGCAGCTGTTTGTTCGACTCCAGCAGCAGATTCTTCTGAAATCGACGCAATATCTTCAATTGAATTACTCATTTTTCCACATTCCTGGTCAATATCACTAAGTCTTATAGCTACTCCTTGAATTTTATCAACAACTTCAGAAATGGCATGATGTATTTCATCAAACGTTTTTCCTGTTGTTTGAATATCATCCGTTCCTTTTTCAACTTCGCTATATCCTTTTTCAAGTGATGTCACAACATTATTTGATTCCAATTGAATGTTGTGGACGATTCCAGTAATATCCGTAATGGAAAGAGATACTTGTTCAGCTAGTTTTCTGACTTCACTTGCTACAACAGCAAATCCTTTACCATGCTCACCCGCTCTTGCCGCTTCAATTGCTGCGTTTAATGCAAGGAGATTTGTTTGTTCAGCAATTGATTGAATAACCCCAACTAGTTTTGAGATTTCCTTTGATTGCTGATCTAAGGTTTTCACTTTTTCAACAGATTCTTTTACAATCTTGTTTATCTTATTCATCTGATCAATTGATGAATTCATTAAAAGACGGCCATCTTCTGTCAATGATTGAACAGATACCGCCGAAAATACAATTGTTTCACCAAACGTATTGGACTCTTTAATTTTTTCACTAAACGTACTCATTGTTTCGGCAAGCTGAGAAGAAGCATTTGCTTGTGATTCAGAGCCAAGTGATAATTCCTGCATGGTTGCTGCAACCTGGATACCACTTTCTTTTACCTCGTTGGATGATTGGGTTAATTCTTCACTTTGACTTGAGACGGTTTCAGAAACATTTGATATTCTGTGAATCATTTCGCGTAAATTTAGAAGCATGCTATTCATAGCAGAACTTAATTGACCAAGTTCATCTTTGCTATCATAATCATTTGTTTCAACTAGTAAATTTCCATTAGAAATTTCTTTTGCCATAAAAATTACATTATTTAAGGATTTTTGAATAAGGCGATTGACAACAATAGCAATAATAACGCCTAAAATAATCGCAATTCCGATCGAAATAAATAAAACAAGAATAGACCTGCTAATACTAGCTTTTGTATCTTGTAATGCTTCTTGGCGAGAATCGTTAATTATTTCTCGTAATTCCCCTAAATACCTTACAGCTTCGTTACTTAATGCTTGTGTAAAGATACGATTTGAATTAATATTGTCTGTATTTCCTTTAGCTACATCTTTTACGATTTTATCTAAAAACACATCATTCATTTGACTGTCGCTATTTCGAATATACGTAAATAATTGTTCTTCTTCCTTTGTATTAATAGATGAGCTGAGTTCTTCTTGAAGAGCATTGAACTCCTTCTGCTTTTCATCATAAGCAACTGCGAATTTTTCCTCAGGTGAATGTATATAATCTGCGATTAAAACATTTTTCTCTCTAAAAATAGACATCATTTCTGTTGTTTTAATTGCTCGATCTCCTCTTCTCTCAAGTGCCGATAATTGATCTTGAATATTTTGCATTTCATGAAAAATAACAAGAGAGGATACTAGAAAAAGAATAAAAGAAAATATAAGTGCCAGACTATATTTCCAGCCTAGCTTTAGATTTTTAAAAAATCGTTTCATTGAACTGCCCCCATTTAAAAATAGTGCTACTATATTACTATCGGCTCATATTGTAAGCACTTAAATAGGTAACTGAAATTTAATCTAAAATTTTTCATATGGTCCAAAGGTGGTCCGAGGGGACGGGTTCCTTGTCCCATAAAAAAAGGGACAAGGTGCCTGTCCCCTTGTCCCTATTTCTTTCTTCTTGTTTTAATAAAGAAAATAACAAAAGCAATCGCTAGTAAAGCTAGAACGACATATACGATGTCTGAATAAATTTCCATTTTTGCAACAATTTCTTCCCACGATGCCCCAACTGATGCACCTAGATACACTAAGACGATATTCCAAATAAGTGTTCCAAGTGTTGTTAATAGAAAAAATAACCCTAGCTTCATATTTGACATCCCGGCAGGAATTGAAATAAGACTGCGAATTAATGGGACAAAACGACAAAAGAAAACAGTCCATGGACCATACTTATCAAACCAAGCATCAGCTTTGTGGACATCTTTTTTTGTCAAACGTAGAATATGACCCCATCTTTCAACGATTTTATCGAGCCTTTCTACATCAAGCTGTAAACCAATAAAATAAAGCACACCTGCTCCAATGACAGATCCAATCGTCGAAGCAATAACAACTCCCAAAATTGACATGTTGGTTGTGGTTGTCATGAAACCTCCAAAAGTTAAGATCACTTCTGAGGGAACAGGGGGAAAGATATTTTCTAAAGCTATTAATAACATGATCCCTACATAGCCATAATTCTCCATAATTGAGATTAACCAATTTTCCATAAATTTCTCCTTATCAGCTGTTCTATTTTTACTAGTTACTTAAACCATCCTTTGCTTTTAAACCATAGAAACATCAGAATTCCAATCACTAACATAAGACCTAAAGATAAAAAATAACCATAATCCCACGTTAACTCTGGCATGTTTTCAAAATTCATACCGTAAATACCTGCGATAAATGTTAAAGGAGCAAAGATGGAGGTAATTATTGTAAGAACTTTCATCACATTATTAGTTTGATGTGAGTTTAGTGAGAGATAGCTGTCTCTTATATCTGCAGTCACTTCTCTATTTGACATGACCATTTCTGATAGCTTCAAAAGATGGTCGTATATATCAGAGAAATACTCTCTTCTTTCTCTGATCCCGATCAAGTGATGAGAATTTAACATCCTGTATAGTAAATCACGCATTGGATGAACAGTATGTCTCAAGTTTAATAACATATGTCTTGTATCAAATAACTCATTCATTAAGGCGGTCATTGATTTATTTTGCGTATTATCTTCAATCTTGTCTAACCGATCTTCTATGTTATAAATAAGCGGAAAGTAATTATCTACAATCTTGTCTAAAATTTGATAAAACACATAAAAGGTGTCCCACTTCCCCGTATTTTTTTGCTCTAATAACCGGTCCCAGACTTGAGCAACTTCGTTTGCCGGCATTCGATGAAATGTAACGATAAATTTTTCGCCTACAAAAAAGTCTAACTCTTCTTTATGTATTTCATTGTTATGTTCCCGGACAATGTGAGTAACATAAAAGCTATGGTCATCATAGTAGTCCAGCTTTGGGCGCTGGAGCCTTTGTACACAGTCTTCAATCGCCAGGGGATGGAAACGGAAGGTGTAAGCTAAATGCTGAATCTCATCGTCGGTTGGCTCATTAAAGTCCACCCAAAACCATTTATATTTCTCAAAATCTGCTTCATTAATAGAAAGATTTTTTTCAATTCTATTTTCATATGTAATGCCGACTACATTAATCATAAAAAGCACCTACTTTATACTTTTTCAATAAAATAGCACCTAAATATTATACGTTTTCCACTGGCCAATTCTTTCTCTTAAGAAAAATATTGTAACAAAAACCAACGCTAATGAAAATGGTTGCCTTCAACATGATTAATAATAGCATTTATTTGTTGTAAGAAAACAATTTTTCATGAAATAACTCATGATCGTCATAATTTACGTTTGAAGAATAAGGATATAGTCAGATAAAGAAAGCTTTTGTAAGCATGTTTATGTATAGAACAAAAAAAGACGAAGAAGATATCCTCGTCTTTTTTATGGTAAGTATTTTATTTTTTCTTGAATCGGTGTTCGATCATTTGGAGAATTGATTTCTTCTGGGTATCCAATACCGAATACTCCGATGACATCGTAGTCATCTGAAACACCCATTATTTCACGGTTTTTTTGAGCGTTTCCAATCGATGACCAGAATGTTCCTGCTCCATCTTCCCATGCAGCTAAATTGAAATTTTGTACAAAACAAGCTGTCGCAAGGAGGTTTTCATATGTTTCAATTTCTGTTGCACCGTGTTTAGATAATACTGCAAGGACAACTGGCGCACCAAAGAAATCCGCTTTATGATTTAACCTTGCTCTTGTCTCTTCTCCAATGACATACACTTCCCAAGGTTCTGTCATTTTATGATTTGGTGCCATTGCCCCCGCTTGCAGCCATTTAGTTATCAGATTCATATCAACAGCATCTGATTTAAAGCTTTTAATATTACGACGAGAATGAATGATTTCTAGTGTTTTCAAGTAAAAGCCCTCCTAATTTATTTCTGTTGTGGTTTAAGATCGTTTGTCATCTTCTTTAAAATTTTTACAAGTGTTTCTTGCTCCTCGGAAGTTAGCTGATTAAACGGACCAGATAGCATGTCAACTTGAGCATTTTTCATTTTTGTAATGGTCTCTCTGCCTGCATCTGTTAATGCCACAACCCTAGTTCTTGCATCATGTTGATCAGGTTCCCGAAAAACCTTGCCAGCTAACTCTAATCGATCAATCATTTGAGACATGGAACTTGAACGTACTTCTAACTGCTCTGCAAGCTGACCAATTGTACAACGATCATGTTTCCAAAGAAAGCGGAGAATGAGCCACTGAGTCTTCGTTATCTCTGATGCATTTTGGTTCCTCCATTGATTTCTTTTCATATATCGGCCAATCGCTTGAAAACAATCTACAAATTGTTCAAGCTGTTGATCACGTGATTCCATCAAAAATTCACCTCATACTTAGATTATATAGCGACCCTAAATAATAGTCAATGTGAGCATGCCTCGTTTACTTGCTTCAAACAAATATAAACATTGTTTACTTATACATAAACAAATAAACAAAAAA
This sequence comes from Metabacillus sp. RB-C-LZQ-3-1, assembly GCF_058315175.1. Classification (NCBI taxonomy): domain Bacteria; kingdom Bacillati; phylum Bacillota; class Bacilli; order Caryophanales; family Bacillaceae; genus Metabacillus; species Metabacillus sp. RB-C-LZQ-3-1. Next base: position 78,794 of record NZ_JBZFLI010000016.1, read on the forward strand.
TTCACGAACAAATTGACATTTTATAAACACTATCATATTATGTTCATAAATAACCAAACAAATTTTATTTGTGTTTAATCTCTTTACGAACGGAAGTGTATGTACATGGAAATCTCGAATATGTTTTGGGAAGCTACTCTGGAAGAGTTAAAACAGGGATATATTGAAAAAAGAGACTGTTATACTTGCTTATTATGTGAAAAAAACATAGAAAAAGGCATTGTTTACCCTTATGAAAACAGACTTTATGATGCAGATAGATATATGCGGATTCATATCGAGAGCACTCATACTAGTGTTTTTGATTATTTACTTGGAATGGACAAAAAGCTGACTGGCTTAACAGAACATCAAAAGCGCCTTTTACAGCTTTTTTATCAAGGGAAAAATGACAAAGAAATACAAAAAGAGTTAGACATTGGAAGCACCTCTACCATTCGTCATCATCGATTCGCATTAAAAGAAAAGGAACGTCAAGCGAAGACTTTTTTAGCAATGATGGAGTTACTGAAAGAAAAAGATGAATTTGCTCCAGCTTTTTTACCTGTCCATAAAACAGCGACAATGGTAGATGACCGGTACAATATTACACAGGATGAGCAAGAAAAAATCCTAAAGAAATATTTTCCTGAAGGTACAAGTAAACCTATGAGTAAATTTCCTCCAAAGGAAAAGCAACGGCTCATTGTTCTTCGAGAAATCGCCAAATATTTAAAAGACGATCATAACTACAGCGAAAAGGAACTCAATCAGACATTAAAAAACATTTTCGATGATTATGCTTTGATAAGACGATATTTAATTGAATACGGATTTTTAGACCGTAAACCAGATGGTAGTCAATACTGGGTAAAAAAATAACGGGGGTTAAGATCATGGACCGTAAAAAAGAATTAAAACAACAATTTAAAGAAACACTTATTGAAGCTGGGATCTATCAAATTAAAAACGAGAAAAATAACAAAGTTTTTATTGGAAGCACTAGAAATTTAAAAAGTCTCAATGGTAAAAAATTCATGTTGGAAACAAACGGTTTTACACCTAACAAGCAACTGCAAAACGATTGGAATCAATACGGGAAGGAAGCCTATTCGTTTACTATTTTAGATAAACTTAAAAAGAAGGATGATCTATATTTTAATGAAAAAGAGGCTTTAGCTCAACTTGAAGAAAAATGGCTCGAGGAGGTACAGCCATTTGGAGAGAATGGGTATCACATCAAATAGTTAATTCATCGATAGCCCACAAACACCCAACAAAAATAGTCGATTCCATTGTGGATATCGACTATTTACAATAATTTTCCTATATTCCGAATAACAGTTCGATAGAAATCAATTTCGTGTGGAACAAAATGGTCTTTTCCAACATACTTATTGAGTATAACTCTATTTCCACTATTATCAATTTTGAATCCTTTAATATGTATCGTTTCTTTCTCACCAAACCACAGCTCAGAAAAATCATGAAACTTTGCTGTTACGATTCCTGACACTTCTTCTTCATGAATAGTAAAGTGTTCAAGGGGAAGATTACATTTATATACAAAAACATTAGCAAGCTCTTTGTCTATAAAATTCTCTTTTGTTATACAATAATCAATAACTCCTAATGGAAGTAACTCATTAAATAGAACTTTGATTCCCACTTCTTCCTCTATTTCTCTTACACCGTCCTGGACAGTTTCATGTGATAGCAAATGACCCGCAGCAGTAATATCGAATAGATTTGGATAGTCCTTCTTTTTATCACTGCGAAGCTGTAAATATATATGCTCCTCATTCACAAACCAACAATGAAAAGCCTCGTGCCAATATCCTTTTCTATGGACCTCTTCCCGAGTAGCAACCCCTATTTGTTTTCTATGATCGTCAAATATTTTCAGCTGTTCTGTCTCCATTAACTCACCCTTAACCGATCCCTTTTTGTGAAAACAACTGCCTCTCACTATTAGTTCCTATTCTTCAGCTAGCTGCTTGATAACCTGTTTAGAATTCGCAGCGAATTCTACTGACGCATCATAATACATTTGTCCATTACTTATTAGTGAAAAGTCACCAATCTCAATTTTAAGAAGGGTTTGATTTCCCCTTTTTTCTAACAGATACCGGTAGGCCACATCACCTTCTTTTGGTTGGACCTCCCATTTCGATACAAATAAAGAAATGATGAGCTCCTTCATTTTCTCAGCTTTTATAATGGTTGTAACGGACTTCCCTCCATTAGGAAGTTCCCAAACTACTTGACTTCCTTTAGTCATATCTTCACTAGGATAATCCTCTGGAAGCTCATCCCATTGGGCAACAAATTTCGGTTTCGTCAGGATCTCCCAGACCCTTGAAGGAGTTGCTTCAATCAGAATTTCATCTTTTACGATTAGCTGCTTTGTCATAACTTGCCTCCAATTTAGATATTTGTAAGTTTCCAACGAAACTCATCAATTTCCCTTGCTTCATTTAACATCCTTGCCGGACATTTTTGCAAGTTTGGAGATTTCTCCTGCAAACGCACACATTTTCTTGCAAGTTTGGTTGAGAATTTTGTAAGTTCTTATTACTTTTTAGCAAATTCCCCTTTATTTTTGCAATCTAAAATTAGTCTAATCTTCATATGTATCATATTTACCTGGTTTGCAGTTCATTTTATATTTAGTTTACATGATGATTTATCGTTATTCAATAAACATTCATTCTTCTTTAATCAACGTGTTCTCCCTTTTGTACATTATAGCCAAAAATAAAGCATTGAATATGTTATCTCTAATCTAGTAAGAAGTCATAGTGCTATATGACTCAAAAATAGATGAAAACCCCGTCAATAATATGACGAGGTTTGAATATTAATATTTGATTGTTTAAAAATTATCATTATGATACTTGATGAAGAGTAATTTCAGGACGACTTCCAACTCGAATATTTACACCTGTCTGACCTAAGCCTTCACTAATGTAAAAAGGTTTACCGTTATGATAATGCAAGCCCTTTACCATATTCATTCGAACCAATTTCCCCATTTTGATTAAATGATATGGCTTTGGCCAATGAATTTGTCCACCATGAAAATGTCCTGATAACAAATAATCAAAGTGGAAATCTTCCATTTTTAAAACAACATTCGGATCATGTGTTAGAACTAAGTTATAGCCTTTTTGTAACCCATGATATGAATCAATAAGATTGCTTCGCTTTGTACTATAATCATCAATTCCGATTATATTTAGCCTAAAGCCTTCTACATCAACTGTAAGGTGTTCATTTTGTAAAGTTTTACATCCATGTTCCTCTAAGGTTTTCTTTAGACGATTAAAGTTTTCCCCTTTCAATACATAATCATGGTTGCCGAAGACAGCGTACATTCCAAATCGCGGGTTTATCTCTTTTAATACTTCTAAATAAGGAATTAACTTAGGAATACTTCTCTTGCGGTCTAAAAAGTCCCCTGTGAGTGCAATTAAATCGATTGGTTTATTTTTAATAGCTTTGCTTAACATTTGCGGTGAAATTGATATATTTTCTAAATGGAGGTCTGATAGGTGAAGAATTCTTATTGGGTTTTCTAAAGACTTCCCTTCATTTTCTTCGATTAAAATCGTATTCACAATGACGTTTTTCGTATTTTGATAAGCTTTATATAAAATTGCTATGAGCAAAGGAATAACTAATATAAATAAAATACTTACGATCAAAAAAATCTCCTCCCCTAATTACAAATTATAGGAAGGAATCACGAATAAACCTAGTGGTAAGTAATGGTTTTTTCTATTTTTCCTTATATTTCTTACGATTAATTGGACAATATAGGTAAAAACACTTAGAACTGAGGGTAGGGTATGAAGAAAATTTTATTTATGCCTTTGTTAAGAATGTCTTCCGGACATCATCAAGTAGCCGACAGTATCATGGAAGCATTAAAAGAAGGAAACAGAGAGTGGGAATTTGAAAAAATTGAAATATTATCATACAGCTTTGGATTTATTGAGTCGATTGTGACAGGTATGTATTTAAAGTCAATTAAGGTCGTCCCAACTATCTATAGTTGGATATACCGCAAAGTTTCATTTAATGAAACATATGAAGAAAAACGATATTTTCTTTATGAACTTTTTTTTCTTCGTTATATGGAAAAAATTCTTAAAGAAATTAATCCAGATATCATTATTTGTACTCATGCATTACCCTCTTATTTGTTAAATCGACTTAAACAGAAATCTTCTTATTCAGTTCCTGTCTTTAATGTTTATACTGACTTTTTCGTAAACCAGCTATGGGGATTATCTCACATTGACTATCATTTTACTCCTACTCAAGAAGTAAAACAATTTCTAAGTGATCAAGGTATTCAAGACAAAAGAATTTTTGTCACTGGGATCCCTGTTCACCCCTTTTATATGAAAGATGATACACATATAGAAACAAAAGACAGCAACCCTTATACCATTATTATTTCTGGAGGCAGTCTAGGAACTGGAAATATAAAAAAGCTGGTGAAAAAACTTAAACCATCTGGAAAAGTATATTACAACGTCCTATGTGGCGAAAATAAAAAATTATTTCAATTTTTACAATCAATTAATAGCCCATACATAACACCATTACCTTATATATCATGTAAAAAAGAAATGAACGAACTATATTCAAAAGCATCTGGGATTATTACGAAGCCTGGCGGAGTAACCATTAGTGAAACGTTACGTAAACAATTACCAATCTTCATTTATTCTGTTTTACCTGGCCAAGAGGAAATCAATTTACACACATTAAAAAATAAGGAGCTAGTTGTTCCTCTTGAAAATAGTGATCAAGATCTTGAGGGCAAAATTCTATCTTATCTAACTTCTCATCAATGGAATAATCATCGACAAAAACAGTGTCACAGTTATTTAAAATCCCTAGAAAATAAAAGTATAAAGGATATATTAGAAAAAATACTAATTTAAATTCCTGATAGTGGTCATAATGGATTTTTACATCTAAATTATTAAAGGTCGATAAAAAATAAAAACGAAGGTCTTATTAATGATCTTCGTTTTACTCTATTTTTATTTGTAGGTTTTCAGAAGCTTTTCTTTTGAAATGAATAAATAGCTGGGAACAGGTATTTTAGAAAGATTTGTTTGCTCTGCTGCCAATAAAAATATTGGAATTTGAGTAATCCTTTTGAAAAATTTATAAAAGATATTGCATGGTTGAACGACTTCAAACCCAAGTCTTTCTGCTCCTTTATGCAACATTGTTATACCTATAGCTCCTTTTATATCATGTTTATCTTTATGATTATGGATATACTCTGCAAGAACCGGCATTGATATAAAAATTTTTCTAAAAAGCATTCTCCCTCGTTTAACTGAGCAAGGAACACTTTGCAATTCATATAAGATTTTAACGTTGTGTAAATGAATTTTGATCAATTTATCATTTTTTTTAATCAATGTTCCATCACTTAAAATGATATCCTTGCCTTTATACTTTGTTATTCGTACTCGAAAAATGCTTGAGTGACGATCAATGTATTCTAACCTTGAAAATAAGTAATATAATGGATCGATAACATTCCAAAATGAAAGAAAATAACTACGCATTTTGCTTACCTCCTTTATTCCCAAATATATTTTGTCAATATTATTTAGAAATATAGCTGGGAAAATACAGGTAAATACTATGTTAATGAAAGGAAAAGTTATCTAATTAAATTAAGAATTTACCAACAATATTTTCTGCAGATTTTAAACAAAATATATTTGTATAGGGGGGATTAAAATGAACAACTTCAACTTTCTTGGTTCATTAATTAGAGGAAATAGAAATCGACGTTTTTTCAACATGTTTAGAAATAGAAAACCGAATAACGGCAGTATGATACTATTGTCATTAATTAGTTTAACGACACTTGGAGTAATAGGTAGCCGTAATACAGGATGGACAAGAAAAATACAAGAAGGATATAACAACCTTCGAAATAATCAGAAAAGACCTTTACAAAACCAAGTAAATTTTGCTAATTTTGCTTCTGAATTTGCTGAGGAAGTATCTCCTGAAATGTTTAATAAGAACAATAATAATCAATAGAGATTTTATTTCAATAGGGACTATTTAAGCAAGGTGTTAGTCCCTATTTTAATCGTAGGAGAAAAAAGAAAAATGGAGAAGGAAATCACAGCTGAGCTATTATGGTAAGATTTCGTTTAATATTTCATTCTGAATTCTTTTAAAATGCAACAAAAGAACATATATGTATAAAGTTTTTCTTAATCATTTAAAATACCTTTTCTGGAAGATCATCATCATATCTTGTATAGAACAGTCTCGTTACACTATTGAGGAGTACCGTCCCCAGTTCTGTACAATAAAAAAGTCAGCATTATTTTTGCTGACACCCGATTATATGAATTAATTGATACAAAATATAAAACCAAAAAATTTTTAGATACTATTCAAACCAAGTAGAAATGCACCATGATAAGTAAAAAACTTATGCCCACTTTAGTAACCATTTTTTCTAACACACCCTATACTCAATAGAATATTGTTGTCTTCATCGTTACAAATTAAAGTTAACATAATTATATTTAGCTAATGTTAATTGATTATAAATATTTTATAAATCAGCAAACTCTCACGTTCGAACAAGGAAAGCGTACAGACTACTCTATGAGTGTTTTTTGTATTTCAAGGGAGCGATTAATTATTTTTTAACAAAGTTGTTTGCAATAAATTCATGAGCAACACATAATTGCATCATCATAAGCATTCTCGGGAATAAAAACTTTATTATCCTCAACTTTAAAGCGAATATTATTTTCTTTAAGTTTGTCTGTATCAATAACATCTAAAGTATCTCCCCAACGTACATATTCACCTTCATAGTTTTTTGTGTATCCACTTGCATAAAGAATAGAAAGGGATAACATCATAAAATAAAACTTCTTCATAATTTCAACTCCTATTAGGATGTTAGATATTTAAATTATATATTAATCTAATATTTTTAACCATTAATTACCAAATCAGTATGTAACACCCATATTATTTCCCGTTTTTTAAAACATAATTTAGTTATTCTATTTATTATAAACGTACCAGAAAAAAGCCTAATTTCTTAGAATTAAATTGCCCTAATATAGTATAATTTTTAGATTTGTAAACTAACTTTAACCTAATTTATCCTAACCTTTACATACCACCTAACAAGCCTTAATATTAGTCAATTAAACTAATAATTGTGCCGGGTTTGATATAGTAATGATCTTTAAAAGAGACCTCGCCGGTTGGCAAGCCTATGAAGGCAAAGATAGAGCCGTAGCTTCCTTTAAACTTTATTTTATAATTAGCTACTGTGTCGAATATCTTCTTAAATGCCAATTTATACTGTCTTACTTTAATTTTGAGAGGAGAATGAATGTGAAAATTGCGATGATCGGTGATTTGCATTATCCATCAATTGACGAAACAATTCCAGGATTAAAAGAGGCACGTTCAACTTTCTATGAAAGATTCATTGATCAATTTTTAGAGACAGAAGCGGATTTTCATGTATCCATTGGGGATTTAACAAATTATGGTCTTGAATCTGAACTTAAGGAAGTTTACAGTTTAATTAATCAAAAAAATCGTACTTTCTACCACGCACTTGGAAATCATGATTTATATTCAATGACGATAAAAGAGGTATTAAGGATAACTGGACAAGCACACTATCATTCTTTTGAAACAGAGAAAGCCGTTTTTGCCTTTTTAAATACTGCCAAAGAAATGGACTATAACGATTGGGGCGGCTGGGTAGATCATGAGCAACTTTCGTGGCTAGAAGATGTCATTCGTTCATCAGGTACTAAGCCTCTGCTCGTTTTTGCTCATCACCCAGTCTACAATACTACTGCCCGATCAGATATGGACAAAGGATCGATTCATCCAGATATCGATATGTGGAACATTTTAGATAAAAAAGAAGGCGTTGGTGTATATTTTAATGGCCATACACATGTCGATTCAATTGTTAAGCAAAAAAACTGGACGTTCGTGCAAAAGTCAGCATGTCTAGATCAACATGCCTTTCGTCTTATTGAAATTGGAGAAAATGAAATCACGGTAACTGCGATTGATGTGAATGATTCAGCTATCGCACAAAGTGCACCAATTATATATGATAATATTAACCACTTTTCGCCAACAGCCGCTGCTAGAGGTACAGACGAACATCGTAATTGCCATATTCCTCTGACTGCTATCGGAGCACGTTAGTATTGAAAAATTGCCTCATCCAATGGATGAAGCAAAACTATTAAAGCAGAAGATACTCCAACCTTAAGATCGGAGTATCTTCTGCTATTTTATAGTATCAGAATTTATAAGTATTGTACCTAGTTCCGTGTCTAGTTCCAGGCGCCTTGCGCTTTTCTAATTTGTATTTTTTGAACAAGTCAAATTGGCATGAGTCTTATAATTATAGATTCATGCCAATATATAAGGTATAGGCTAGTTTAGGTGTGGAGAATCTTTTTTTCGTCTATACATAAAGAGTACGATACAGATCGAACTGATCGATAGGATGAGCAGTTGAAAAAAATAAGGTGGGTAGTAGACGAGTTCCACTTCATTTTTACCTTCATGAAGGTTCATTCCCGTAAACGCGTAATTTGCTTTTTTGATCTCTTGTTTTTCACCATTTATTTTTAATGTCCAACCCTTTTCGTATGGAAGCGGAATTACTGCATATTGTTTGTTTCCATCATTCTGATACGTAAATGAGAGTCTATTGCCAGACCAGTTTAGTTGACTAATAGAATTTTGGTTGCTTTCTTCTTTTACTTTCTCTAATACCTCGTATGTTTCTTCATATAGCTCAAAGTCTCCCAGCTCGTAAGTCCCTTTAGGCACTCGCAATGAAATGCGGTCTTCTGCTTTTACCCTTATTAAGATTTCGTCCACATTCGTCCGATAGATTGATTGAACTTCTTTTCTAGTTGTTATAAAATCATTTACTTGAAGAGTAAACTCTTCCTTATTTTTTATTCCTTTCAGATGAAATTTAAGATAATAGTCTTTAACGGATGGATTCATTTTGTTAAGAATAAGATCGACTCCACCTTCTTTTTTTACCTTTAAAATACCGTTTTTATAGGTGGCATTTACGGTTTCAATAGAGGTATGTTTGATTATATTATTACTTTCTGGAATGGCCTTATTCGAGTTCCCTTCTTCAAGCACAATTCCAGTTAACATCGCTTGCTCTTTTGCTACAGGTGATGCATTTTCCAATTCTTCCTCTAGAAAAACCGTATTTGTTGTACGGACAAACGGTAATAAATTCTCATTTTTATAGGCAACATATTTTCCCGTAGAAGCTATTTCTGTAAAACCATACGGGATTGATTCATCACCTTGTTCCGCTACATAGTATTTACCCATCAGCATACTGTATAAGTTTGCACGATCCCCGAGTGACGCGTATCTACTTACACTCTCTCTTCCCATATCAATCTCTAAATCTTTCAAATAAAATAATAAAACTTCTTTATTTAAAATACTTGAATAGACACTCATACCCTTAAAATCCTGTACGATTGGCGTATTATTTCGCATATCAATCATCCAATCGATTCGAGCAAGGGGGTCCTTTTCCTGCTTCTGAATTAGGCGAATGACTTCCCGCTGATCAGCTCCATTATATTCATCACTCATCATAAATTCTTTGGATACTCTAAATTCCGTACCAGTCTTTGTTAACCGCTTTTCTTGAAAATAATTGGCATTGGTTATACTTGTCAGGATGATAAGAATAGCCATAACTTTTCCTGCTTGTTGATTTTTGGCTAGTACAAGCACAAAAAGGAAAGAAATAACAAGAACAGCTGCAATAGCCATATAAGCATCTGTTAACTCTTTAAACGTTAATTTCGGATCATATTGATAAAAAAGGATATATAGACATATCGTGATACTCATTGCCACGATTAATTGTTTCACTTTCACCTTTGTAATCATCGGAAGAGCAGAAGCTGAAACTCCGCCCGCTGCTAAAGATAAAAAATACTCCCATCGATACTGTGGAGCCGAAAACCCATTAAAGATACTTCCAACCAATGGACTGAAATGCATAATGCTAAGCAAAATTGTAAGAGAAGCAAAAAAACGAAATATCCTGTTTCGATAAAATGATATGAGCATAAGGCATAAAAGGACAAATGCAGGCATATAAAGAATCCGGCCATTTAACAATAGATTATCGACAAATTCAAATAATGGCACCGCATCTTCATACGGTGGACGGTAATTGTTTACATACCCAAACACAGCCGGAAAAAAGGAAATCCCGCTTATGCAGAATCCAGTGAGAACACTTACTATATATTTTTTTATTTGTTTTCTTTTTAACAATTCACCTTCTGTTAAAGGAAAAATCCATCTAAATAAAATATAAAGTCCTACTAAAAGGAAGTTAACATACGCAAAATAAAAATTATCAAACAAACTTATAGAGACAGCGAAAAGAAACATTCCCATTCTTGCTTCACGAATTATTTTTTCGACCCCAATTAAAAGCAGCGGAAGCCAAATCATAGCATCCGTAAAAAACTCCCAGTATGTTACATGCCGAAAATAAATAATACTTGTACTGTATACAACAGCACCAATAAATGCTGGCCATGCATTTATCTTTAAATAGCGGAAATATAAAGTTGTTACCATTAAAATAATTGTCATACGGATAACACTAATGACTAAAATTGCATCTGCCCAATAAAAAATATCCGGCTGACGAATGATCCCTAAACTTTCAAGGATGAATGTTACACTTGCTGTAATAAGGAAAACAATGGAGGTAGAAAAATAATAGCCAAGTTGAGTGTATGTACCTCCACCTAAACCAAAGTCAGGAGAATAAAAGAACTGCCCATTTTTATACTGATTATATAACAGCTGTTTAAATGGCTGCATTTGTGACAATCCATCATTGATTCCAGTCATATAACGGCCTTCAAACCATTCTGTTATAAAAAATATATGACTAAAAAAGGCAATAAGAAAACTTAACACAAAAAGACGGAAAATGGTATATCTTCTTATCGATTGATTGAATTGATTGAGGAATGATAACTTATTTTTTTCTTTTTGCATGATGGTTTTAAAACTCTCCCTGTCAGAATAAACGTTATCGGCAATGTAAATAAAACTGCTGCCATCGGTGCGATGCTGCTACTTATATGGAGCAGTTCCACGAGAAGAAATAGAAAGGCAGCTGTCGCTGTCGTATTAAACAGCTGCGTTAGCGGGAAGCGGAGAAAAGCCCCCCAAGTCGGTTTTACCTTATAGGTGTAGAGTGTATTTAAGAAAAATGAGCCTATTAAGCTGCATACAAACCCAATTATATGAGAGGTAAAATAATGCCATTCGAATATATGAAGAAATAGCATGTAAACAAGATAATAATGAAGCGTGTTAATACCGCCAACGATCACAAATTTTATAAACTCACTATGAATGAATGGCATGTTTTTCTCTCGCTTCTATTAAAGGATCAATGTTTGTTGTTTGAACTAAATAATGTGGGCGTTTTTTTGTTTCAATGTAAATTCTTCCAATATATTCTCCAATGATGCCCATACACAAGAGCTGAATTCCCCCTAAAAATAAGACTGCTGATATAATCGTAAAATATCCTGGTACAGCTATTCCCGTTTGAAGAATTTGAACAAGTGATACAGTTATATATATCAGGGAGAGCAGCAATACAAAAGCACCCGTATAAAAACAAGCACGAAGCGGCTTATGATTAAAGGACACGATTCCGTCAATTCCATAGTTTACGAGCTTCGGAAATGACCATTTTGTTTCACCGCTTTCTCTCGCTACATTTTCATAGGAAATTGTTTTTTGTTCGAGACCAATCCAGGAATATAACCCTTTTGAAAAACGATTGCCTTCACTTAACGCTAGAAGCGCGTTCACAGCTTTACGACTTAAAAGGCGGAAATCCCCTTCACCGTCAGATAATTGTACATCGACTGTGTGATTGACAATCCGATAAAAACAGGATGAAAGGAATGAACGGACAGGGGAGTCACCTGCTCGATTTCGTTTTGCGATTACTTGATCATATCCTTCTTCATAACCTTTTAATAGTTGACAGATAATCGAAGGCGGGTGTTGTAAATCCGCATCCATCATAATGATTGCATCACCCGAAGCATTCTTTAGACCAGCAAGCATTGCCGACTCTTTCCCAAAATTTCTAGTAAACGAAATGTATTTGACTTCTTTATATTGAAAGGCTAACCGCTGAATGATATCCAACGTTTCATCTGAACTTCCGTCATCAACAAAGATCACCTCATAGCGATAATAAAGATTGTACATTTCCTTATTAATAGCCTCAAGCACCTTAGGAATATTGCCGGCTTCATTATATGATGGAATGATAAACGAAATCTTTCCTTGATTCATTTTGTCACCCTCCGTTTATTTTTCAAATTGATACATCATAATTTCAGGATGATTGGTTGTGATATGAATGTTGCTGCTAAGTGCTTTTATCCGTTCTAATGATTCCATTTCATCTATTGTCCATGCACCAATTTCAATATTGTTAGATATTAGTTTCTCAACGATACCCTTTGTTAGGAAACTATGATGAAAAGAAAGATGGTTTGCTCCAGTATAAGCTGCTTGTTCTAGAAGCAATGTTGGCATTCCTAAATAGATAAGACCTGTTTGTACATCTGTATCAAGTGATTTGATTTTCCGTAGTGATTCATGATCAAAAGAAATGATTAATACTTCATCTTGAAGGCTAAATTTTTGGATCAGTTCTACTACTTTTTGTTCAAGACCTGTATAGTAAGAACCCATTTGCTTTAATTCAATTAATACCCTTTTCTTACCTTTTATCATTTCTAAAACTTCTTCTAAAAGTGGAATGCGTTCTCCTAAGAATTCCTCTCCAAACCAAGATCCTGCATCTAGTTCACGAAGTTGTTCAACAGTCAAATCGATTACTCTTCCACTTCCGTTGGTGGTTCTGTTGACGGAATGATCATGAATTACCACAGGCACTCCATCTTTTGATAAATGGACATCTAACTCAATCGCATAAATAGCCGGATGATCAATTGCAAGGTGAAATGCAGCTATTGTATTTTCGGGTGCTTTTCCAGACCAACCACGATGGGCAACACATGTATTCATTGTCGTTCCTCATTTCTTTATATTTTTTGTGAATCTAAGTATTTAGCAAAATGGCATTTAAGGATCATATTTATTTAACACCTGTATAAATGAATGCTCGAATGATTTGACGCTGGGCAAAGAAAAACACAATTAAAATAGGAATAACCAGAATCATATTTCCAGCCATCAATACATTCCAGGCTATACCGCCCTCTACTTCTCTTAACTGTGAAATCCCAATAGGCAGCGTACGGGATGCATCACTCGTTGTCATGACTAGCGGCCAAAAATAATCATTCCAATGGGTAATAAAGCTGAATAATGCAAATGTAATGAGTACAGGTTTTGCCATCGGGATCATAATTCGGAAAATGATTTTCCACTCTGATGCTTCGTCTAATCTTGCCGCTTCAAGAAGCTCTTCAGGAACTTGCATAAATGACTGCCTAAGCATAAAGATTCCAAATGCACTTGAAGCAAATGGTAAAATGAGTGACCATAATGTATCCAGCAGTCCCCATGAACTCATCTGTAAATATACAGGGAGAAAAATTAATTGTGCTGGAATCATTAATGTAACCATCGTTAGTGCAAAGAAAAATTTACTTCCTCTAAATTGATAACGTGCAAATGCATAAGCTGCAGGGATGATGGTTAAAAATTGCAAAATCAATATAGCAATTGAGACAACTAAACTATTAAAAAAGTAATGCAAAAACGGTCCTGAATTCCAAGCCTTAGAGAAGTTCTCCCATACAAATTGTTCAGGGATCCACTTTGGCGGAAACGTAAGGGTTTCACCTAACGTTTTGAATGATGTAGAAATCATCCATACAAATGGTAGAGCAAATATAGCAACTACAAGAATAAGTCCGAGTCCATTTAATACCTTTCCTATTGATAAAGATTTCATATAGATCCTCCCCATTAACGGTAATGAACTTTTCGTGAAAGAATACGAAAGTAGACGATCGTAAGCAAACTCACAATAATAAGCAAGAGCACTCCAGCTGCGGATGCATACCCGATTTTAAAGAAACGGAATCCATTTTCATAAATGTAATAAACAAACGTGTTTGTTGAGTTAATAGGCCCGCCTTTTGTCATAATCGAAATTGTTTCAAAAACCTGAAAGGAACCGATTAAACTTATGACAGTTAAAAAAAACAATGTTGGAGATAGCATCGGGAGCGTTAGCTTAAAAAAAGTACGCACTTTGCTGGATTCATCAAGTTCCGCTGCTTCATAGATGTCACGGGGAATGCTTTGAAGCCCGGCAATAAATATTAAAGTATTAAAACCAATCCCCTTCCAAACAGCAACAATGACAAGCGATAGAAGAGAAGTACTTGGATCTGTCAACCAAGGGACATTTGAAATTCCAAATAAATTTAAAAACCAATTCAATAACCCATAATCCGTATCCATAAGCCACATCCAAAGCATGGACACGGATACGAGAGAAATAATGTGAGGGCTAAATATGGCTCCCTGTATCATTCCATATAAGGCTCCCTGTCTATTCAACCAAAGTGCCAGCAGCAACGAAATAGAAATCGTCAATGACACAGTTAACGTCGTATACGTAAACGTATTTTCCATAACTTCTATAAATTCGCGTTCAGAAAAAAGGGTTTTAAAATTGCTGCCTCCTACAAACGTTTTTTCAGGACTTACAAAATTCCAGTCATGCATACTTAAATAAATCATGTAGCCAATCGGATAAATAAAAAATAAACAAAAAACCGTTATAGCGGGTGCAATCATGATATATGGTCTGATTTTGTTCATTACCATATTAGATTCCTCCCTTTACCAAGACAGGCTCATCTCGCTTTATCGTAACCGTTCGATTCCGTTCACCTTCACGATCAAAGAAATACAGCTTTTCAAATGGGATGATGACATGAACATGTTTCACATCATATAAAGGATCCATTACACTTTTAACGTTCATCACACCTGTTTCGTTTTTCACAGTATAAATTGTTTCCGATCCCAATGTTTCCATTGTTAAAATCTCACTCTGGAGCATAATGGAATGCGGGTCTTTATTTTCAGCAAGGGAAAGCTGAATATGTTCTGGACGAAACCCTACATATTTCACATCTCCATTCACTTCAGGCATGTAATCTATCAGTTTATGATGGTCCAAAATATTCATGGCAGGTGTACCAATAAAATTCGCTGTGAAAATATTATTAGGATCATGATAAACGGTCATTGGACTATCTGCCTGTTGAATTTCTCCTTTATTTAAAATGACAATTTCATCTCCCATTGACATAGCTTCCACTTGATCGTGCGTTACATAAATGAATGTAGTACCCAGTCGTTTATGAAGTTGAATTAATTCCGTTCTCATTTGACCACGTAACTTAGCATCCAAATTGGACAAAGGTTCATCTAAAATAAATACTTTTGGCTTTTTGACCATTGCACGTGCTAATGCAACACGCTGTCTCTGTCCTCCAGAGAGATTCTGAGGCTTTTTATCTAAGTATTCCGTCAGTCCTACAATTTCTGAAATCTCTTGAATAAGTGCTTCCCGCTCACCTTTTGGCACTTTTTTATTCTTAAGACCAAATTCAATATTTCCGCGTACCGTCATGGTTGGATATAATGCGTAATTTTGAAACACCATAGCGATGTTCCGTTTACCTGGAGGTGTATCATTCACAAGCTTGTCTCCTATCCAAATTTCACCGCCGGACTCTTTTTCCAGTCCAGCTATCATGCGAAGTGTTGTTGATTTACCACAGCCAGATGGCCCTACCAAGACTGTGAATGATCCATCTCGAATCGTTAAATTTAAGTTGCTGATGACTTCCTCCTCTTTATAAACTTTTGAGACATTAACTAATTTAATTTCTGCCATGTGATTTCATCTCCATTTCAAAATGAACTGTTTTTTGAATAAAGAATGGATGAAGCAAATGCCGTTCGTTCGCCCTGTTTCCTTTCATTAAATCCTCACGATGTGAAACCTCTGTAAAAATCCTGTTAATTCTTCAACTGTTTTTACCGATTCATCCCAAACAGTCAAGTCTGCATGCTTATATTGAGAAATTAAGCATGTTCTGCCACCTGCATGTTTAACAGGATATAGATCGTTAAAAGGATTGTCTCCAACGGATAGAATTTGGTGAGGTTGATATCCCTCTGAAATAAGCCGTTCTAAAACAAATTGAATACCTTCCGGCTTGCCAGCATCAAAAAAGAATTCATCAAATACATGCTCAAGCTTCAAATGCTTCACAAATTCCGGACCTGAAGGACCTGGTGTATTTGTCATAAAAATTTTTCTATCCATTTCTAGATTAGTTAGCACTTCAAATAATGGATCATGACGATGAATACGATATGGCTCACTTGTCATTTCTTTTCGTACTAATTCAAAGGCATGCTTTCGTTTTTCTTCACTAACGTTATGTCTGTCTCCAAAAACAGCTGCAATGCACCATGGATCCCCAATATAGAAAAGAGGAGCAATCATTCCCTCTACTTCAACCTGTTCTGTTTCTTCCCAGGAAAAACTAGATATCGGCTTCAATTTTTCATGAGTGTACACTTTTTGATTTTCATAGTTATAGAAATAACCAAATCGTACAAGGTGATTTCCTTCCAGGATTGCATAAGCTTCGTTTATTTATTGTTGCAACTCCTGTTCTGTTAGCTGATCATTAAGCATATACCGCAAATAACGTCCTAAAAACGTATAATCCTGATACAATGTTCCATCTAAATCAAAAATCATCACTTTTATATCTTTCAACCAGTCCATCTGTTCACCCCTAAGTAGAAAGTGAGGAAGAAAAGCTATATCAGACTGCCCGCAAACGCTCGATGAAGTCTAGCATTTTCAATCAGTCTGATTGGCTAGTAGTCGTACTTTGTCTACAAGCGATATAAATCTACTTTTCTTCCTAAATATTTAATAACACTACTTGATTGTTTACCTTTATTTTTGAAGCAATTGATTTGCCTTTTCTGCTGCTGCATCTAAGGCATCCTGTGGGGCAAGATTTTCTTCTAAGATTGTTCGGGAAATTTCATCTGTAATGATTGTTGCAATCTCTGGATAAGCTTCAACCATTGGGCGGGCTTGACCGTATTGCAATTGATCTACTGCTACTTTAAATTGTGGCTTCTCTTTATAAAGAGCCTGCATTTCTTCTGTCTCAATTGCAGAAAGACGACTTGGTAAATAACCTGTATATGAGCTTGCATAAACTGTTTGTTCAGTGGCTGTCATCCATTTAATAAATTCCCATGCTGCATTTTGCTTTTCTTCGTCAAGACCTGCAGTCATGACTAGGTTTGCACCGCCAGTAGGCACGGCATGTACTTTATTTGAGGGCATAAATGCAGTATTTAATTCAAACCCCTGTTCTTCAGCAACACTTAAATTGTAGGATAGATCTGCAGTAGATGAGAAAATCATCGCAGAACGGCTATTTGCAAAATCTTGTTTCTTTACTTCTGCAGCTTCTTCACCGCCAGGAATTTTAATTAAACCTTCCTTCTCTAACTTTTTCCAAAATTCAAGTGCTTCGACACCTGCTTTTCCATTAAATGCAGCTTGTGACTCATCATCAGAAAGCATTTTTCCTTCTCCTTGAGCAACGAATGCTTCATACATCCAAATATCTACAGGCATTGTCATCCCAACAGTTTCTCCTTCTTTTGTAAGAGCACGTAAATATTCTTCAAATTCAGCCCAATCTTTTGGACCAGCCGGATCTAACCCAGCTTCTTTTAACATCGTTGTATTCATATAAAGGATTGGGGTACTACGTAAATATGGGAGTCCATAAAGTTTACCGTCAATATACGAGTTCCCCATTAGGCCAGGGTTAAAATCATCTAAATTGATATCATCTCGCTCAATAAAAGGTGTTAAATCCTGCGTCATACCTGATTTTGCAAATACACCAATTGATGCAATTTCATTCATTGTTACTTCTGGTGCATTTTTTGCAGCAAATGCAGCCTGTGTTTTCGCATGAAGTTCATCATATGTTCCTTGAAATTCTGCTGTAACATGAATTTTATCCTGTGATTCGTTAAACATTTTCACAAGATTTTCATTGTTTTCACCAATTTTGTCTCCCCATGCGTACCAAAATTTAATTTCGATTTTTTCATCGGACGCGGAAGCCTCATTTGAATTCTCATTGTTAGCTTCTGTTCCAGAAGATTCTGTTGAGTTACATGCTGTTACAACAAATAGTGCGATAAGCAAAAGTAAAAAACTGTATAATTTCTTCATGTCTAATTCCTCACCCTTCTTCTTTTAATTTCCAATTTTGTTGTTATCCAATTTGATGATACCTAAGCCTATTTCGATCCTTCACCTCCCCAAAAAAATAAAAGAGACCCCAAATATAAAGGCAAAAGCCTAATAGATTTGAGGTCTCTCTAATTGAACCAGTTTGTGTTATATTTACTTGATGTCTTTAATATTACAGATCAATTATTAAGATAGTTTCAATTGTTTGTAAATAAACATTAAGAATCTACAAATTAATGTAAAAATTTATATTTTTCGATAAAGTGAGACTTCCATCAGTGGGGGTTTTCTACATCCCCCACTGATGGTTAGCGAAACTTATCGGATCTTTACGGGCTGTTATCTCCCACTTATCCTCTTTGTTTCTCTCGAATCTTGAAGTGGGAGTCTAACCGTTAAGAATGGGATAAATTCAGTTTACATCATCTGTTAAATCTGCTTTCCAAACATCTATATTTGATGTCGTAACAGCAGCAGCTCCACTTTCTATCGCTTCTTTTGCATGTGCTTTTTCGGATAATAATCCCCCGGTAATCAATGGTTTATTAATTTGTTTTGAGATTGATTGAATTAAATATGGTAGACGAGAAGGCATAATTTCAATAATATCTGCCCTATTTTTTTCAATTGACTCTATGATATTGTTATATACTTCCGTGTCTATCATAAACACACGTTGTATCACCATTAACTTCAATTTTTTTGCTTGAACAACTAAACCAGGCTTCGTTGTGACAATTCCAAGCGGCTTTACATAATGAGAAATAAATTCAAGACCTTCAACATTCATGCTCAAGCCGCCAATCTTTTCAATATGTACAAAAACAGGCAGACCTTCTTTTTTAAAAAGATCCACATACTGTTTAACTGATAAAATGTTTCCTGTCATTAGAAACACTGCACTAATTTTATCCTTATGTTTGATAACTGTTTCAATGTACTTTGAATCTTTCACGGCTGCTATTTTTTTATAAGTAGATAGACGATCATAAAACACAGCTTTTTCTGATTTCATTACTATACATTTCACTCCTGTTCTAATTTTGACAGTTAAATTTCAACATTAGTCATCACTATTTTTAATTCCCTCTATTATAAGGCTGTTTTCACATACTTTGTTGTTATAATGCAGTTGCGAAAACAGCCTTTAATCATTAACATTTAAATTCTTCCACATTAACTTTGATAACCCCTTTTCCTTGTTTATGTAATAACACTTAAAATTTTATTATAAAATTCAGTGGAAGAGCTAAAAATAAGAAAAACAGCGAGTCCCCATTTTCTCGCTGTTTGATGTGATCATTCACTTTTTACTTTCAACCTCAGAAACCCTATTTTGGTTTATATTTTACAAAAAGTAACTATTCGCTTGAATAAAGAATTGTGATTGCTCATAATTGTACGTTACTTTTGAAAAGTCAAATGGTTGTCCATTCGTTAAGTGGAATACAGATTCCATGTAAAGCTTTGGGTCACCCTTTTTCAGACCTAAATAAGTTGCCTCTTCTTCATTTAGTTTATCGACATGAAGAAACACATCGGAAAATCCAATCTTTAGTCCCAGTCCTTCGGTAATATAGTGAAAAATGGATTCTGAGACAATTTCTTTATTTAAATAAGTAACGATGGATTTATTATAATACGATTCCTCTAAGCACAATGTTTGTCCATGGATGAAACGTATTCTTTTTACATAATAGATATCATCATCCTGTTTGATATTTAAATTAAGAGCTGCCTCTTGTGCTGGTTTCCTCACGTCTAATTCTATGATCTCTGAAGTAATTTGAAAATCTTCAAGGTCCTTTTTAAATCCTTGGTTTGAAAGAAGACTAATGTATCCTTTTCGCTTATGTCTTCGAACAAAGATCCCACTGCCTCTAACCTGAAATATGACCCCTTTTTTCTCTAATAGATCGAGAGACTTCGTAATCGTACTTTTACTCACTTGATATTGCCCCATAAAGGTTTCCAGTGAAGGCAATTTATATCCTTGTTGAAGCTCGTGTTCTTCTATATACTTCTCAATTTCATTAGCAATGTGTTGATATTTTAACATGGTACATTCCTCTTTTTTCATTTATCTCACACAGTAACTGAATTATACCATACGCCTATTCTTGCACACCAACCGAAATGATCCCTATTAAAAACACCAATCTTTAAGAAAAGGCCTTTTCATTATAGAACAAACTTTTCTAAGATTTGAAAAAGCCCATTCCTTAAGGCTGAGTTGTTCTATTTTCATCACCTCTTTTCCTTTTCACTTTTTAGAGTTATGATAGTATTGTTTTGTTGAAATAATAACATGCTATCACTCTAGGGTGAAAAGAAGGACGATAAAGAAATGAAAAATCTATCATCATCTGCAACAATCTTTGCATCCCTGCAATGGTTGTTTTTTATCTTTGCAAATACAGTTGTTGTACCAATATCGATTGGTACTGCGTTTGAGTTGCCTTATCATGATATCTCTGTCATCCTGCGCAGCTCTCTTATTTTCACAGGGATTGCTTGTTTATTACAAGGATTAATTGGGCATCGTTATCCTCTGATGGAAGGACACTCAGGCATCATGTGGGGGTTGACGCTTAATTTATGTGTAATTGCTTCCTCTACAGGCACTGATCTCCAAACGATTGGCGGAGGGATAGCAAGCGGTATGCTGCTTGCCGGAGTTGTTGTCTTAATTTTAGGTTCGTTACGACTTATTTCTTATATTCAAAAAGTGTTTACACCGATGGTCATGAGTGTTTACTTATTTTTATTAACCTTTCAATTAATCCTTATTTTCTTCAAAGGTATGTTAAAGGTTACTCCTGACGGAAAATTAGATCTTCCTATTAGTCTATTCTCATTAGGTGTTGTTTTGTTAGTATGTTTGATTAAAATCAAAGGAAAAGCTGTGATCAGTAATTTTGCGATTCTAATAGGAATTGTCGTTGGATGGATTTTTTACTTCATTTTATTCCCTGCTGAGCAAAGTGTTATTACTCACTCAAGCTCAGGGCTGAGTTTATTTCCATTAGGTACACCAAACCTGAATATCGGCATTATCGCTATAACATTTCTAGCAAGCTTAATTAATTTAAGTAATACAATTGCATCGGTCACTACGACTGCAGCTATGTTCAATGATACATTTTCACAAAGCCGTTTAGATCGTTCGTATTTACTTAATGGTGCTTTTTCTATTGCTGCTGCTCTATTCGGGTTAGTTCCCTATGCACCCTTTGCTTCATCGATCGGATTTTTAGAAAGTACCCGGATCTTTCAGCTGCGACCATATCTTATCGGCGGCGGATTAATGGTCCTGTTAGGAACAGTCCCTTTTTTAGGCAGCTTACTAGCCACTTTGCCCGTTACAGTAGGAAATGCTGTATTGTTTGTTGCCTACTTTCAATTGTTTGGAACTTCATTAAAAAGCATCCACAATCAAACGTTTAACTCCATTACCATTCACCGCCTGGCTGTACCTGTTTTGGTGGGAGTTTGTATTATGAATATGGATCCTGAAATATTTAACACTTTACCTAGTTTAATCCAACCGTTAGTTTCGAATGGATTTATTATGGGCGTATTAATTTCCATCTTTTTAGAAATGTTCGTGAAATGGGATAAGGGAAAGGTTTCGGTGAATGAAGTTGAGGTGTAGTGTAGGAAAGAAGGCATGTTACTAATATGCCTTCTTTTTTTATGAGAAAGATTCTTTCCTTTCCAGTAAAATCTCTTTTAATTGGTCAACACTTTTAACTATATAAGTTGGATTCGATTGGCTCAGTTCCGCTATAGAACCATATCCATACGTTACTCCTATTGAGTCTATTCCAGTGTTATTTGCTCCAATTATATCGTGCTTTCGATCCCCAACCATAATAAAATCACTATGTTTAAAACCAGGATATTGGTCTAGTATGTATTGGATAATTTCAGTTTTTGATACTCTTGTTCCATCAAGATGACTCCCGACAATAAGGTCAAAATACGAATCAATATTAAAATATTTTAGAATTTGCTCTGCAAAAATAGTAGGCTTAGAAGTTGCAACAATTAAAGAAAACCCTTGTTCTTTTAAGGATTTTAATAAGAAAGGAATATTTGAGTATAGTTTATTTTCAAACATTCCCTTTTCCTTAAATCTTTCCCTGTAGTAATCAATGGCTATTTGGGTTTTCCCCTCATCCAAATCATAATAATCAACAAATGAAACTTGTAGTGGCGGCCCAATAAAACATTCAAGTTTATCTAGGTCAGGCTCAACAATATTCATATTCTGCAATGCATATTGAACCGATTTTGTTATCCCTTCTTTCGGGTCTGAAAGAGTCCCATCTAAATCGAATAAAATGAATTTATAATTGTTCATTATTAACACCTTTCGGGAATTAAACTTTGATATTTATTCCAGTTTTCGTAAGCTTAAATTATACTTCGTCCTGTATGATGAGTACTTTTCTCCACATAATGTATAATTCCTTTTAAAAAGCACATTTCTTTATGAAATGCGCAAAATTTAGAGGCTTTTACTTATTTTTTATGATGCGAAGCTTCAGTCCTATGAATGTACAGACTCACATGAGGTAACTATTTTCCTAATGATTCCTTTAAAATTGTTGTTAAATATTCGACGTTCGTTATTTTTTTATTGCATTCGCTGCTTTCTGCACAGATATAATTTCCGATAGACTTGTAATAATCCGGGTTTTTGGATTTTTTCGCTTTTGTTACCGTTGAAAAATAGGCAACCTCACCGAAACTATGACAGACGGAACAATAATTAGCTTTACTAGTTGGTGTCAACTTACATTCAATGCCGACCATTTTTCCTTCAAGCTCATAAACAATAAATTTTTTGTTTGACCTTGGATCGTTCCAGCTCAAATAGGTCAGTTTGCTGTGGTCAATACTTGATAAATCAGGCAGCTTTAATTTTTTATTTTTCGGAAACATTTTCTTCAATTGCTGTTCAGTAATTTTTGGGAAAGGAATCAAAAAGGACGATAAATGTTGGATATATTGCTCATATTCCTCGTCAGTTTTTAAACTGGATAGATCCAGCATTTCCTGCTGATCCAATGTTGCACTTGGAATGTGGTCCAAGATTTTAGCGTTGGCTAAGTCAATTTCAGCTGCCAACACACTCTGGGGTACATTCCTTTTGGAAATGTCCTTTATCAAAGCAATTTGCTTTTTTATAAAATTTAATTGTTCATTTTTAATGAATTTAGCTGTCATCACGTAACTCTCCTATTCATTTGCCTGATGTCTCTTTATACTTATTTTAAAGAGTACAGTAAGCTTCTAAAATGGAGAAAATGACTTAGAAACGTTTTTTACACAAGAAAAGCGCAAGGCGCTAAGCATTCGGCGCCTTGCGCTAGACAACAAATCTTAGTACAAAATTTGTATACTTTCTTTACTTTTTAAAAAGCACTGATGAAGTCTTTCACCAGTACGGATCTTCTACCTTTTATGTGAATAAACAATTTTCTTTATGGTTTCGGTTGAGAGATAATATTCATTAGCTAGTTGCTGGATACTGCATCCATTAGCAAAAGACTTTCTAATGTCGGCATTACGACGATCAAGAAGCTGTCGCCCGCCGCTTGAACTTCCCCATTTCCGATACTCTGTTTCCTGCTTAGGAATATAAAGGGTCTCCCCTTGGATATACTTTTGAATTTCCACAATTAGCTTTTCAGGTAAAACTTTGGTTGCATTAATATATTTCAATTTTGCCCGCCCCTTATTTTGATTTTTTTAAATAAGGTGCAAAGCCAAAATATTAGAAGAGCTTATTCAGCGATAAAATTAAATGTTTCGCCCCATGCAAAGTATCGCCTTTCCAATACTAGGCTTTGCATGAGTGGAAGAAGTCCCAGACAATCTAAATTGATTCTCCATCTGTAAGCACCCCCTTTAATGTAAAATTATAACAAACAATACACTTCGATTGAATTGTTTTAGCAGTTTTAAAGATGAATTTCACATTTCCTTTCTCCTAGATTAGGAAATAAGAAGAATTTTAACACTTGAAAAATAAAATAAAATCTAGTAAACTCTTCAAAGAACTTCCTAAAACTAAATAAAAACCACCTGTATAACCTCAAGAATATGGCTTGAGGGTCTCTACCAGGAACCTTAAAATCCTGATTACAGAAAATGAAATATTCGTTTTCTGTAATCAGGATTTTTTATTATTTTCTGAAAAAATTTGAAAGGATGGAAAAGCCTATGAACATAAAAATTTTTATACTCGCATTATCTACCGTCGCAGTTGGACTGGTTGAATTAATTGTAGGAGGAATACTGCCTACTATTGCTAATGATTTTAACATCTCATTAAGCACTGCCGGGCAACTCATTTCTGTTTTTGCCCTTATTTATGCTGTTGCTGGCCCTGTTTTACTTGTTATAACCAGCAAAATAGAGCGAAAAAAGTTATATCTAGCTTCCTTGTTTGTTTTCTTTATCGGTAATATCATGACATATTTTAGTCCGAATTTTACCTTTATGATGATTGCAAGGGTTTTGACTTCAATGAGCACAGCACTTATCGTTATACTATCTTTAACCATCGCTGCCAAGATTGTTGCTCCAACACACCGAGCAAAGGCTTTGGGGCTCATATATATGGGCATTAGTTCATCACTTGTAATGGGCGTGCCTCTTGGCATACTCATTTCCGATACATTTGGCTGGCGCGTCATTTTCCTTGGAATTGCGATTTTATCAATCGGTTCGATCATCCTTATTTCAATCTTTTTAGAACGAGTTCCAGGGGAAAAAACGATTCCACTTTCACAACAATTAAAAGCAGTCGGCAGCGCAAAAATAGGTAGTGCACATCTAGCCACAATGTTTATGCTGGCAGGTCATTATACACTATATGCCTATTTCACTCCATTTTTAGAAACAGAGCTTCGTCTGAGTTCCCACTGGATCAGTATTTGTTATTTACTATTTGGGATTGCAGCGGTAAGTGGTGGAGGATTCGGGGGAATTCTTTCGGATGCGATTGGAGCTCGTAAAAGCATTATCGTTGTGATCAGTGCATTTGCTGTTATTCTATTCTTATTACCTTTTACGACTTTTTCACTTATCCTGTTCATACCAATTATGATGGTTTGGGCAGCATTAAGTTGGAGTTTGGCACCACCACAACAAAGCTACTTGATTCAAACAGACCCTGCAACATCCGACATCCAGCAAAGCTTTAATAATTCTGCATTACAAATCGGTATTGCACTCGGGTCAGCATTAGGTGGTATCGTGTTAAGTGAAACCGGAACTGTATCCAATACAGCTTGGTATGGTGGCGTCATTGTCTTACTCTCTTTACTATGTGCAGTCTTTTCTTTAACAAGAAAAACGATAAGAAGAGAAAATTCGATTGATGTTTCATTTTCACAAAAGTCAAATACGCATCATCATGCTTGACATCATGAACAACTTTTCGAAGAGTGAAAATAACCTTGTAAAGACCTTATGTGAATTGCAAAAAGATGCGCAGACTGCTATTTAAGCCATGTGCCAAATTAATTAAATAGGTCAGCCGTTACACTAACCTGGTTGACCTATTTATTATTATTGCCTAAAGGATTTTTTCATGTTTTCTCAAATGTTAGCCCATTTTTCCCTTACTGCTTTGTATTCTTCTTTTGTTATAGGTATAACAGAACCATGTCTCTTTTTGGTAGAGCCTTAGAGAATAATCAGAAGTTGTGAATCTAGTAAATTCACCACTTGAGAGATTCATGGTTAATAAGGGGGGAGATCACTTACCTGATGCATACTGATCAACCAATAAACACCATTCTTCTCTATCATTAAATTTAAAAACTAAAGGTCTTTCACATCTTGTCCAGTTAACCCCATTGAAGCTTTTATTGTTCCAATCTTTGACCAAGTACCAAGTAAATGTCTCTGGTCCACATACATCCCCTGCATTTAATGGAGCCACTTCTCAATTATTCTTGGTTCTGACCAGTTTACTAAATCATTAGAATCCCAAACAATAATGGATTTACTTCCAGCTGCCTGTACAGCATCCCATTCTTTACCGCTTGCAATACGTAAATCGGTAGCAATCATAAAGAATTTATCCCCTTCTGCTGAGCGCAGGATAAAAGGATCACGTACTCCCTTTTCACCAATATTAGAAGATAAAACTGGTTGACAATCATTGAGACCTTTCCAATTTTCCCCTATTGGAATATCCATCCACTGATTGAACTATTTCTCCTTTTTAGATTAAAAAGTATAAATATAGTTTAAGATATCCTCGTTAGTTTCCGATATATAAAATAATAAACTTCACCTTAAAGGAGCAGCATATGAAAATCAAACACAAATTATTTATCGCATTTACCCTTATTCTTATTATCCCTTCCCTTACTGTAGGGCTGTTAGCATATTATAGTGCAAAAAAAGAAATTAGGGAGGAACTTTTAGCTACAGCTAGAGAGAATATTGTTCTTTTAAATTCTAATATCGACAATACCATTGCACCAAAGGTTCACGACGCTAACTTTTTCTCTGAACAAATTAACTCAGAAATGTATGGAGATGGTAGTGAAAATTCAGTTATCGGACAGAAACTTAATCAATATATTGGGCTCCATCCCGAAGTACAAGCTATTTATATTGGAACAGTCGATGGAAGAATGATCACTTCTCCAAAACTAGAATTACCAAGTGATTATGATCCAAGAGAGCGCCCATGGTATCAAAAGGCAATGGAAAACAAACAAGAAGTTGCTATTACTAGCCCATATAAAGACGCCAGCTCTGGGGAAATGGTTGTTACCATTACAAAGTATCTTAGTGACGGTTCAGGTGTAGTTGGAATCGATTTAAGTATCAGCAGGTTAGAAGGAACTGTTCAAGAGTTAGTTATAGGCCATGAAGGTTATGCTGTTCTATTAGATGCTGAGGAAAATTTCATTGTTCACCCTAACAATCAAACAGGAGAAACAGCAACTGAAGAGTTTTATAATAATTTGTACACGAAAGAATCCGGAAGTTTTAGTTACGTCTTGAATAATGAGGATAAAGAATTACATTTCGAGACGAACAAAATTACAGGTTGGAAAGTAGCAGGTACATTCTTTACTAAAGAAATCAATCAATCTTCACAACCAATTCTTATAACCACAATAATGGTTATGGGTATTGCAGTAGTTTTAGGTGGTATTGCAGTAGTTATTATCGTTCTCTCCATAACAAGAAGATTAAATGAGTTGCAGAAAAAAGCTAAAAAGATTGACGAAGGCGATCTTACTGAATCTATTGAAATTACATCAAAGGATGAAATTGGTCAATTAGCTTATTCCTTTCGTAATATGCAAAATAGTTTACGGAATCTTTTAATTAAATTGGGAGATAACTCTACTCAATTAGCATCATCATCAGAAGAATTATCAGCTAGTGCTGAGCAGACTAGTCAAGCAGTAGATCAAGTCTCATCAGCCGTGGTAGAAGTAGCTAGTAGCGCTGAGAGTCAAACAAATAATATTGATCGTAATGTCGAGGCGTTAGGTGAGATTTCAAAAGGTTCATCATTGATTGCTTCAAATACGATCGCAGTAACAGAATTAACCAAAGCTACTACTTCTAAAGCTGAGGAAGGAGAAATCTCGGTTTCTAATACTGTTACTCAAATGAACTCTATTTCACAATCTGTAAATAAATCAAACGAGATGATTAACTCTCTTTCCAAACGTTCAAAAGAGATTAGTATCATTGTGGAAGTTATAAAAGGTATTTCAGAACAAACAAATTTACTTGCTTTAAATGCGTCAATTGAAGCTGCTAGAGCTGGAGAAGCTGGAAAAGGTTTCGCTGTTGTAGCTGAAGAAGTCAAAAAATTAGCTGAACAGTCACAAGAATCTGCAAAACAAATTACTACACTAATCAATGATATTCAGCTCGATACTGAAAATACAGTAAATATTATGATGAAAGTAACCGATGATGTTAAAGAAGGACTTACAGTATCAGAAGAAGCCATTCAGAAATTTAAAGATATTCTTTCAAGTATGAGAGATATTTCTCCACAGGTTGAATCAATTTCTTCTACAGCTCAGCAAATGTCTGCGAGTCTACAAGAAGTTGAGGCTTCAACAAACGTAATTGCTGACTCAGCTAAAAGTAATGCAGCCACAGCTGAAGAAGTTGCTGCAACAACAGAGGAACAATTAGCATCAATGGAGGAGATATCAAGTTCTGCAAGAGCTCTTTCAGTAATGGCTGAGGAATTACAGACTCTTATTAACAGTTACAAATACTAAATCGTTAATATCTAATAAAAAGATAAAAAAG
>NZ_JBZFLI010000017.1:0-86104 GCF_058315175.1 Metabacillus sp. RB-C-LZQ-3-1
TAGATTCGCTCGACTTGCATGTATTAGGCACGCCGCCAGCGTTCGTCCTGAGCCAGGATCAAACTCTCCAATAAAGTGTTTGATGTAGCTCATAAAAATTTGTACTATATAGTACGTTCTTGTTAATCGAAATTAACGTTGGCACGCTTGGTTTTGTTTAGTTTTCAAAGATCACTTATCTCGTCGTTCTCTCAGAAGCGACTTTATTAATATAACACCTATTCAATAGCTTGTCAACAATTATTTTTCGTTGTTGACGTTTGGTGTTTGTCTTCTTAATCACTACCGCAGCAGCGACGTTTAATAATATATCACGATACTTTTTATACTGCAAGTGCTTTTTTGATTTTTTTAGTTTTTTTACGAATCATAGAAAAAAGGATTCAGAAATATATACCTGAACCCTTCTAATTATAATGGAACTATTCAATTTCTAAAAGACAGATCTTTGTGCTTTATGTATGCAACTCTATTCAACATGTGCGACATTCTTCTTCTATTATGTTCTACATTTTATTTATATTGATATCTTCAATAGAAAGATTGCCGTTATGATACTGATGTTCTAATAACAATATTGTTTCATATCCAGCTATATCGTCTTCACTTTGTAAAATTTTTTTTAGCATATGAAACGATTTAATTTCTGGTGGCTCATGTTTTTTGTTAATTGACTCATAAAATAATGCTGGAGCTAGCTTGATATGTTCCTTGCAATAATTCTTACACCTTTGTAAAAGATCTTCATTTACTCTATCTAGTGCATCATATATATTCATTAATTTCTGATATGCTCGATGGAGTGTACATGGATTTGGCGAGCGGTGAATCACTTCTATAAGTAATTTTTCAGCTAATTCATATTCTTTGGATTCAAAAGCCCAAGCAGCATTTCCCATTAGGAAACTGCAAACATTTCTCTTTGTTTGAACAAGGCTATCATGATGGTCAACGTCCTCTCCTTTTACTCTTCCACCAAATGACCACTTTGCACAATTACGTATAAACTTCTTTTCATATCCCTCTAAGTTATGCCAAAAATCATCAAGCTGTAATTGATGAATAATACCTCCATATCGATATCCTTTATTTGATACTTCCATTTCCCTACTGATTGTAGGTTGTTTAAAAATAAAGAGTTTTTTAATCCCCATACATTCACCTCATGGACAATTCTGGTGAATTATATGTACAACCTTATTCATTCATTACCATTTAAATATTATAGTTGTTGATTTTATCATGATCGTGTATAGTAATGACTAAAATAATACGTTTAAACCACAGGGGGAGCCTTTTAGCTGAGACTGAATGAGAGTAATCATTCTAACCCTTTGAACCTGTTAGTTAATACTAGTGTAGGGATGTGGATGATCATATAATAAGGCAATGTTTGGGACTAATGATGATCATTCCAACCATTGCTTTTTATTTTTCACAGAATGAAGGCTTCCCTTTGGTTTAATGTAAGAAGTGAGGGAATTTAGTTGCAAGGAAATCAACGTTTAGTTTTTTTAATTGAAGTTGCCATGTTAGGTGCTTTGGCCTTTTTATTAGATTTATTATCAGGAGTAGTCGGCAAATTGCCGCAAGGTGGTTCTATTTCACTTGGGATGATCCCAGTATTTATTATGGCATATCGATGGGGATTAAAAGGCGGACTACTTACTGGACTCATATTAGGTTTATTACAAGCAATATTTAACCCTTATATCGTTCACCCTGTTCAGGGATTTTTAGATTATTATTTGGCTTTTACATTAGTAGGAGCAAGTGGTGTATTCTTTAAAGCTATACAAAATTCATTAACAAACAATAATAAAAAAATGGCTATTTTATTTATTACTCTAGGTACAATTTTAGGAGGAGTACTTAGAGCAATCGCTCATGTTATTGCAGGAGTATTCTTTTTTGCATCTTTCGCACCAGAGGGTACACCTGTTTTAATCTATTCTATCGGATATAACGCATCGTATATGATTCCGACAATAGTTGTTTCAGCAATTGTTGTCTGCTTGTTACTACTAACAGCTCCACGATTGGTAAATAGGAAATAACTTTTAAACCTTGGTCAGTGACCAAGGTTTTTTTGTTGAAAAAGTGATCTTTACTTCCCTCTTATCCTTCTCAAAAAAATGATCATATTCTCCTGTTATCTAGCATCTATTAATAGAAAGACTAGATTGTTAAAACGGAGGACAGATGATGAGTATATCTTTTGCAATTATTCTACTAACTTTGTTTCTATCATTATTTCATTTTTCTTACGGATATAAAGAAGCTATTCGAATAAGCAATGAAGAAGGTCCTGTTCAAGGTTTTTCCTTAATTTTCAGCTTTCCACTAGGCTTTATATTCGCTTATCTATGTTCAATTTTTTACCTATAGTCGCTTTTTTTAGAGGATGACCAAGGGAATGATCCCATTGTGCATCCTCTTTTTCGCGTTTGAACTACGTCATTTTTTTTAGACCTTGTTCATAAATATGAACAAAAGCGCAAGCGCCTTGAACAGCCCCGAAAAGCATAAGACGCAAATGAATAGAAGACGTTCTTTGTCTTCATCATTTGTGGCTAGACCATAGAGGGGCTAGGCTCTGAAGCTGGATGCCGCACGCTTATCCATAGTACAAGAATTTTATAATTTCCTAACGATAAAAAAGATCACCTTTGTAGGAGGTCACATTGAAAACATTTATCCTGGTCTCAAAGAATATCATTTATTTTTCACTTGTCTTTTTCGTGCTCTTTGTCATATCGGTATGTGTACATTTATTTTTCAACATAAAGATATCTACTGCTTACAGTGTCATAATGGTCCTAATTTCATTTTTGTTATTTTGTTTATGTTTGTTTACTCTCATTAGACCTAAACAAAATTTCTCATTTATTAACAAGAAAGGTGTAACCCCCTCGTTTATCTTACTAACCATTAGTATGACTTTTTTATCTATTTATTTTTTATCCATTAACCTCATGATCGCAACAGAACTTGGGGAAAACTTAACAATCGAAGAAAAATATCAGTTATATATGATTCCTTTTCAGGATAAAGTCGTTACCATAGCTGATTACAAAGAGATGAAGGAAGACAAATTGGCGACCACTTACCGTCATGTAGATATTTATTATGAACCACATGAGGAAAAGTTAATCCCAATTATTGAAGACTCAATAGATAAAGCAGATGAACTCACAACATCTCTTTTAGGTGAGGTGAAAGATAATCAAATCGACTTGATCCTTCATTCTTCAACTGAGGAATTATATGAGAAAACTTCATTAATTGAAACAATGGGATATTTTGATGATCCTAATAACATTATAGGCATAGCAGTTACAGATTTATCAAACATCCTTTCAGACGAAATGCCTCAATCCTTTTATTTTCAGAGCACAATCTTACATGAATATACACATTATCGATTACAAGCATTTATTAAACAACAAGGCATCTATGTGTATAGAATCCCCTTATGGTTTCATGAAGGTGTAGCAGAATACATAGGGATGTATAATGTAGCCCATAGGTATTATCCTTTTCAAGAGATTGAATTTGAAAATCTCGATAGTCATCAGGATTGGGAAAAATATCGTTTAGAAAAGTATGATGTTTATTTACAAAGTTATTATGGAATTAAGTACCTTGTTGATCAGTATGGAGAATCTATGATCAAAACCATCATTATTGAAACAGCAAAGGAAAATGATTTTGATAAAGGTTTTTTGAAGGCAACTGGTATTACGATTGAAGATCTACAAGAGCTTTACGTCAAAGATGCGAAACAGACTTATACCGAATAAAAGCCTCCAACTTTATGATTTGGCAGGCTTCATTTCTTTTTTTAGCTTCACTTTTATTATTTGTCTCTCAAACACAAATAAGATAATACCTAGCATAATAATAATTCCGCCAATGATTTGAGGAACAATCATTTTTTCCCCTAAAAAATAATATGCCAGAATAATCGATCCTACCGGTTCAAACAGGATCATAATAGAAATCGTATTCGTACTAACCCATTTTAACGACCAATTAAAAAGCGAATGACCTAGGAGCGTTGGAATGACTGCTAATAACAGAAAATAAATCCAATCTGCCTGCGGGTAAGGCGCTAATGGATATCTTAAAACAAGGCAATACCCTAGTAATGTAACTGAGCTAATTCCATAGACAATAAATGTGTACAATGTTAAAGAATGTCTCTTCCGAATTTCTTGCCCGAATAATAGATATGCAGTTATCATCGCACATGCTGCAAGAGCTAACAAGTCTCCAAATAATGCAATACCGCTAATTTTAAAATCTCCCCAACTTATAATTACGCTACCTGTTATAGCAATTAATCCGCTGCAAATGGCCACAATGGATACTTTTTCTTTAAAAAAGAAATAAGTTCCGATAAAAGCAAACAAGGGCTGGAGAGTAACCAACACAACAGAGCTTGCCACAGATGTGTAGTGTAAGGATTCAAACCACAAGATAAAATGAAAAGCTAAAAAGACTCCTGCGATTGTTGAATACACCCATTCTTTTTTTGATAAATTTTTCAATTCACTGATATGCTTTAGAAAAAAGAACGGTGCAATAAGAACTGTCGAAAAAAACAAACGATAAAAAGCAATAACAGGTGCAGGAGCAGTTGCTAACTTCACAAAAATAGCTGAAGTCGATACCGCAATGACTCCGATAACAAGAGCTACAAACGGTAGTAATCGTCGTGATGAATCCACTGGTTTTCCCTCCATCGTATATAAAATGCCTTCAACATTTTAACACGAAATTGAGAAAAGCAGCTTGCCAATATACTCATCTTCAAATTTATTTTCTAATAAAAATGGAAGAGGATAACAACAGATCATTCGTCATCCTCTTCCATAATATTAATTGCTATGCTTTTCTTTATGTCTCATAAAAAGAAATTCTCGATTTTCTTCATCAAATGGGAATAGCTTTTGTTTTTTTGCTTCATCTTTATAATTTGTGAAGATATCCTCTAGTAATTCCTGTGTTGATTTATTTTTCACATCAATACCCAGCTTTTTAGCGGTTTGCATTGTTTTTTTATCGATTACTTCTCGGGCAATATCCTTTAAATCCTTGCCATCTGTATTAATTCCTAATTCCTTTGCCGCATTCATCACACTGACTTCAAATATCTCTTTGCTTAGATCATCTAGTGATTTCCCCTCTGTGTCGATTTTAAGCTCTTTTGCCTTCTTGATTATAAGTGTTTCTCTTATTTCATATGCGATATCTTCAATTTCTTTTCCGTCTGTTTTGATTCCCAGTTCTTTTGCTTTGTTTAAAATATGTGATTCTCTT
Source organism: Metabacillus sp. RB-C-LZQ-3-1 (assembly GCF_058315175.1). Lineage (NCBI taxonomy): Bacteria > Bacillati > Bacillota > Bacilli > Caryophanales > Bacillaceae > Metabacillus > Metabacillus sp. RB-C-LZQ-3-1. The sequence goes on from NZ_JBZFLI010000017.1 coordinate 5,326, forward strand.
ACTTCCTTGGCAATTTCCTCAATCTTCTTTCCATCCGTTTTAATCCCTAGCTCTTTTGCTTTTTCTAAAATTTTCGCCTCATGGATTTCTCTCGCTAAAACTTCTGTATCCTTACCTTCTGTATCAATTCCTAACTCTTCTGCGCGCTTCTTAATTGTCTCTGGATTCAATTTATGTCTTTTATGGTGTTGAAACTCTTCTTTATCAATTCCCACCTCCATTAAAGTTGGTGCATCTTCAGGGATTTTTTCAGCGAATGCATGATTGGTTCCTATCAATCCTAATGTAAGTACACCGACGAACACATATGTAGCAAATTTTCTCTTCAATTTTTCTACCTCCAACTATTTGATGTTTCTAAATTGTGATCTTCATCACTTATAGTCTCCAATATTCATGAAATAATTGTTAAAAATTTGTTTCATCTTTTCGACTTTCAATTTAAAAATTATGTATCTATTGGGCATAACATATATAATGTGAAATAGATAACATGGTTACGTTTCAATAGATGTTGGTGAACTTTTAGTTAGGAGTGAAAGTAGTGAAAACGGCCCTTGTGATAGGTGGCGGAATTACCGGTCTTACTGCCATGTATTATTTACAGAAATTAAAAAAAGACCAAAACCTTGACTTACAACTTATCCTTATTGAGCAAAACAAGCAGCTAGGTGGAAAGATTTGCTCAGTAAGAACCGATGAATTTATTATGGAAACTGGTGCTGATTCGATCGTTGCACGAAACGAAGGCGTCATGCCGCTTATTAAGGATTTACAGCTAGAGAATGATATTGTTTATAATGAGACAGGTATTTCCTATATCTATACCAAAAATGAACTTAAGCCCATCCCTGCTGATTCTGTTTTCGGGATTCCTACTGGTGTGAAATCGTTATTTAGCAGCACCTTGATTTCCCCAAAAGGTAAAATTTCCGCATTAAAGGATTTTGTCACGAAGAATAAACAATTTACTAGTGAAAGTTCTGTAGGGGAATTTCTCGAAGCTTTTTTAGGGAAAGAAATAGTAGACAATCAAATCTCACCAGTCCTTTCTGGTGTCTATTCCGGTAAGCTTAATAAACTAACGATGGCTTCCACCCTTCCATATCTACTAGAATATAAAAATCAATATGGAAGTATTATTCGAGGAATGTCTAAAAATAAAGCAAAATTCCAATCATCTAGTAATAAAAAGTTTCTTTCCTTTAAAGGCGGTCTTTCCACAATCATAAATCGACTTGAAGAACAATTAGGAGATGTAACAATCCTAAAAGGAATGAAAACAAACAGTATTAAGCTCGTTCAGACCAAATATGAAGTCACATTAGAAAATAATCATACGATTTCAGCAGATTATGTTATCTTAGCAACTCCACATGATGCAGCACAAAAACTGTTAAATAATGAACAGCTTGATCATGAATTTGATAAACTTAAAAACTCATCGCTTACAAGTGTATATCTTGGGTTCGATATTCCAGATCACAAGCTCCCTGCCAATGGGACAGGCTTTATTGTTACGGAAAATAGCGATCTTCATTGCGATGCCTGTACATGGACAAGTCGGAAATGGACACATACATCTTCTAAGAGAGGGCTTCTCGTTCGCCTTTTTTATAAAAGCTCTAATCCATTCTATGAAACATTAAAAAACATGAGCGAAAACGAGATGATTCAAACAGCCTTAAAGGATATCGAAAAAAGCCTGCGAATCACAGCTCAACCCAAAACGGTTGAAGTAACTAACTGGAATAATTTAATGCCAAATTACCACCTGGAACATCATATGGCGGTTACTTCACTTAGTGAAAAAATGAGTGAACAGTTTCCAAAGGTCATTCTTGCAGGTGCTTCCTATTTCGGAGTAGGCATCGGAGCCTGTATTAAAAATGGAAAACAAACAGCAGAAAAAATTGTGAATGAAATAAGAAAAGCGTAAGCGCCTTGATCAGTCTCAGGCAAATAAGCCGCAAATGAATAGAAGACGTTCTTTGTCTTCAATTCATTTGCGGCTAGACACTATAACTAAATACAAAGTTTTATACTTTCTTATATTTGTAAAAAACTCACTAATAGACGAGCAAGTAAGGAGAACGCAAGGCTATAGTTGCCCTAATATTTCATTCTTAATGGTGCTTTATGTACTACATAAATAAAGCAGTACCATCTAGGTGGACGACACTGCTTTATTTTTATATTTTCCCTCGATATACTTGCCCCACCATGCCTTTTACCTTTGTTTTCACTTTAAACAGGCCGCCTGCTTGAGGGGACAAGGATAACTCTTCATCCGTTAACCCTTGCCTAGCTGTTGTAATATACAATTCATCTAAATTCTGTCCACCGAATGTACATGATGTAACATTCGGTGCTGGAACACGAACCTCATCCAGCTGTTTTCCAATATGGGGATCCCATCGCGTTACTCTTGAACCTCCCCAATGGGCAACCCATATCATTCCTTCTTGGTCAATTGTCATCCCATCTGGTGAACCCATTTCGTTTGGAATACGTACAGCTGTTTCTTTATAAACGATATCTCCTGTTTGTTTATCGTAAGTAAAGGTTGAAACTTCTCCTGTGGGGGTATCAATAAAATACATCAATTTTTCATCAGGACTCCATGCAAGTCCATTCGATATCGTAACAGGTGAAATCACTTTTTTTAGTTGCCCGGAAAAATCCAAACGATATAAAGATCCTTTTCCTCTCTTAGCATTTACATCCATTGTTCCGATATAGAGGCGGCCTGATGGATCACACTTACCATCATTGAACCTGTTATGAGGTAAATCCGTTTCCGGGTCCCCAATCAAGGTTAAGCTCTCAGATTGTAAGTCCAAGGCATGGATTCCATTTTGAAGGCCTACAACTAATTGGCCATTTACTGATGGTACCACTGCACCGATATATTGATCCAGCTGAAATGTGTCATTACGATGATGCTCTGGATCGTACCGATGAAGCCTTTTGCTTATAATATCGACCCAATAAAGCACATGTCCATCCCAATGTGGTCCTTCCCCTAGGATTGCCTTTTGGTCAACAACTAGTTCCGCTTGATATGCCATTTTTCTTCCTCCCCTAAAAATCCCCCTTCTTCTTCATTCCATAACATTTAGAAGATTCCTGCTTTTCTATGAAGAAACTGACTCACTTTGAGTGAATTGACTTTCGTATAAATCGGAATAAAACCCACCTGCTGCTAATAGCTCATCATGAGTACCTTTTTCAATGATATTACCTTGGTTCATCACAAGAATAAGATCTGCATCTCGTATCGTTGATAAACGGTGGGCAATGACAAAGCTTGTTCTTCCCTCTAAAAGATTCGTCATAGCTTTTTGAATTTTCATTTCCGTTCTTGTATCAACACTGCTTGTTGCTTCATCAAGCAAGAGAATTTTTGGTTTAGCAATGATGGCACGTGCAATTGTCAGTAACTGGCGTTGTCCTTGGGACAAGTTTGCTGCATCCTCGCCAAGCATTGTTTCATAACCATCAGGGAGAGTCCGAATAAATTCATCTGCATATGCATTTTTTGCCGCTTGTTCTATTTCTTCATCTGTTGCTTGTTTATTTCCATATGCAATATTTTCGCGAATCGTTCCATTAAAGAGCCAAGTATCCTGTAAAACCATCGCAAACATACTACGAACCTGCTCCTTGCTCATTTCTGTTAAACTTACACCATCAATCCTTATAGCCCCTTTGTCTAATTCATAAAACCTCATCAACAAATTCACAATGGTTGTTTTCCCTGCACCAGTTGGTCCAACAATGGCTACAGTCTGTCCTTCTTTTACGTTTAAGCTTACATCATGAATGATTGGCTGATTCTTGTCATACCCGAATTGAATATGATCGAACTCTATATTACCTCGAAGTGAAGAAACTTGAATCGATGCATCTTTATCTTCTTGTTCCTCTTCTTCATCTAATAAAGTAAAAACCCGTTCTGCTGATGCAATCGCAACTTGAATCATATTGGCAATACCTGCAGCTTGTGCCAAAGGGTGTGATATTTGCTGTGTGTATTGAATAAAAGCCTGAACATCACCGACTCGAATACTTCCGTTTAAAACAAGCAGACCACCTGAAATGGCCACAATAATAAATCCTAAGTTCCCGACAAATCCCATTAAAGGCATCATTAAGCCTGAGATGAATTGTGCTCTCCAGCTTGAATCATATAGCTGATCATTTATCTTATCAAAGATTTCAATCGACTTCTCTTCACGGCCAAACGCCTTTATAACTTGATGTCCAGTGAACATTTCTTCTATATGTCCATTAATATGACCCAGCTCTTCCTGCTGTTTAACAAAATGCTTTTGAGAAAACTTCGTCACAAAACGTGCCACTGCTAAACTTAAAGGAATCGTTACTAACACGACTAATGTTAACACCGGACTAATAACAAGCATCATAATGATAATTCCCAGTATGGAAATAACAGAGTTTATCACTTGTGTCAAAGCTTGCTGCAGCGAGTTATTAATATTATCGATATCATTCACAGCTCTACTTAATAAATCACCATGTGAGTGCTGATCAAAATATTTAAGAGGCAGACGCGATAGTTTTTCATTCACTTCCTTCCTCATTTGAGCAACCGTTCGTTGTGAAATTGACGCCATTATATATTGCTGCACATAAGAAAACATAGATGAAAAGATGTACAGACAAATAAGGAGCAATAAAATTCTAGCAATATACTCAAAATTAACGGATGTTCCTGAGCTGAAACTCTCAAATATAGAAGAAGTGGCATCACCTAATAACTTTGGACTAATGACATTAAACAAAGTTGAAAAGATCGCTGCAACCGCTACAAGGATCATTCGATATTTCCAAGGCTTTAAATAACCTAAAAGTCGTTTAAATGTCTTCTTAAAATCTTTTGGTTTCTCGGTAGCCATCATGCCATGTCCATGCGGCCTTCCACCTCCCATAGGAGATCCTCCCCGATGGTTTCTCTTACTCATGCACTCACCTCCCCATCCTGCTGAGAAGCAACAATTTCTTGATAAATTCTGTTGTTCTCCAACAGCTTAGCATGTGTTCCAATTCCTGCAATCTCACCGTCATTTAACACAATTATTTTCTCAGCATCTTTTACTGTATTCACTCGCTGTGCAACAATTAAAATCGTTGCATCCGCAGTTTCAGTTTTTAAAGCCTCCCTTAGAACACGGTCTGTTTTATAATCTAAAGCTGAGAAACTATCATCAAACAAATAAATCTGAGGCTTTCTTACGAGTGAACGTGCAATTGATAATCTTTGCTTTTGACCACCGGAAAGATTTACCCCCGCTTGCTCTAAACTGCTATGTATCCCTTTATTTCTTTTTTCTACAAAATCAATTGCTTGTGCTGTCTGTAATGCTGCATAGATTTCCGCTTCTGTTGCATTTTCTTTTCCAAAAGCTATATTTTCAGCAATCGTCCCACTAAAAAGCGTTGCTTTCTGAGGAACATAGCCTATTTTACTTCGAAGCGTACTTTGCTTCATTTTTCGTATATCCTGTCCATCAATTAAAATCTCTCCACTTTCCACATCATAAAATCGAGGTATTAACTGAAGAACAGTTGTTTTTCCCGCACCTGTACTCCCAATAATTGCCGTAGTCTCACCTGGCCTAGCCGTAAAGGAAATACTTTTTAGAACAGGCTTTTCTGCCCCTTCATAACGAAACGTCACATCTTTAAATTCAATCAAACCTTGATTTTGATGAGGAAGAGTTTCTTGGTCAGGGTCTTTTATCATTGGTTTTGTTGACAACACTTCAGTTAAACGTTTAGCAGAAACTTGAGCTCGCGGAATCATAATAAATGCCATCGATAACATAATAAGTGACATTAAGATCATCGCTGCATACTGAATAAACGCCAGTAAATTCCCTACTTGCATTTCCCCTTGATCAATCCGAATTGCCCCAAACCAAACAATCGCAATATTCGTAAAGTTCATGATGATCAGCATAATCGGAAACATTAAAGCCATCAACTTCCCGACCTTAATCCCTGTATCACGAAAATCTTCATTCGCTTGATTAAACCTTTTTCTTTCATGCTCAACTCGATTAAACGCCCGAACAACACGAACTCCTGTTAACGCTTCCCTTAAAATCAGTGTTAAACGATCTGTTTTCTTTTGCAATGCCGAAAAGAGTGGAATCGCTTTTCGAGCAACAATGAAAATAACAAGCGCCAATATAGGTAAAGCTGCTAAAAAAACAAGCGATAAAGTACTATCTCGACTCACCGCTAAAATCACACCACCAACTAACATAAGCGGGGCTCTTGTCATCATTCTCTGCATCATATTAATAACATCCTGAACTACTTTTACATCATTGGTTGTTCTAGTAATCAGTGATGCTGAACCAAACTTTTCATATTCCTCAAGAGAAAAATGCTCGATATGGACAAATAAATGCCTCCGCATATCCCGGCCAAATCCAAGTGATACCCTGGAAGCAAAATAACTAACTCCTACCATTAGGATAATCGCCATAAAGGAGCAAAATAACATCCATCCACCTGTTTGAAGAATATAAGGTACATCAGAATTCATAATTCCTACATCGACAATCTCAGCCATTAATGTTGGCAAATAAAGCTCAAAAAGAATAGCAGCTAACGAAAATACAATAACTAGAAACAGCTGTTTCCTATAAGGCTTTAAGTATTTCATCATTTCTTTCATTCGGTCACCTCATTGCACGATTTTGTTCATATGACCATTATAATATAGGAGCTATAGTTAACCTATTGAAATATTCAATATGAGTAAGATCTTTTTAAGTTTTAAAACTCTCATAAGGTGGTAAAGGACAAGTGTAGTTGATTTTTCATAAAAAAGTAGAAAGGTGTGGATTATCATGACCTGGAACAAAAATAATTATCCTGACTCTATGAAAAATCTATCTGGATCTACTAGAGCTAAGGCTATCGAAATCGCAAATGCCCTACTAGAAGAAGGCTATGAAGAAGGCAGAGCGATTAGCATCGCTATAGCAAAAGCAAAGGAATATACTGATTCAATGAATAACTCGACAAATGACTTAACATATCATTTAGTCCCACATGATGGAGAATGGGCAATAAAAAAACAAAATGCCTCTAGAGTAACAGAGGTGTTTCAAACAAAAAATGAGGCAATCGCAAAAGCAAATAATCTAGTTAGAAAAAATAATGCCAAACTGGTGATTCACAAACAGGACGGCACGATCGAAAGAGTCAGTTGAAAGCTTCAGAAAAAATAGCGGATTTCTTTAACAAAATCCGCTATTTTTTCTCTTGTCATTTTACTTGAAGGCGTGTACAATACTGCTATATTCAATTTTTATACGGGGCATTAGCTCAGCTGGGAGAGCGCTACGCTGGCAGTGTCGAGGTCAGGGGTTCGAGCCCCCTATGCTCCATATCACGAACACCTAGAGACATAACGATTCTAGGTGTTTTGATTCTTTACAGGATTACGGTAAAACCCCTACTTGTCGCCGAATTGTCGCCGAAATAGATTTTTTTAGTCAAATTGCCCCTCCTACCTCCTTCAGCACATTCAATAAAAGTGGCATAATTTGAATCAATACGTAACCTAATCCAGCATTTTGAATTGTACTCCAAGCTCTTTCAGATTTCCCTAACATAAAGAAAAAACACCCTCCAACAATGATAACAGATGCTACAGGAAAACTTAAAGCAACCATTAAATCCACAAGTGGATCCAATGCATGTGCCAATGTTTCAAGTGCTTTATCCCCTAACCACTCACTTGCCCCAACTGGGATAGCTTCTGGTTGAGCAACCACTGGCATCGATGTTGGAGTTTGAGCATGAGTAATTAATGGGAACAAAGCAAAAGGCACTAGAGACGTTGCAGCTGCTTTAATTTGTTTTCTGTCTCTCTTTTTTTTCACCTTATAATCACCCATCATAAATTCATTAAGTGTCATTGTTTGTGTTCTCATGGTGAACCCTCCTATTTAATGTCATCCCATAAATACACTTGAACATTTAAACTTTCACAAAGTGATTGAAGTTTTTTCTTTCTATACGGTGTTGTTGTTACCCACAAAAGAACAAATTGGGGATTAAATGAAGCTAACTGTTGATATCTCTTTATTTTAGTTGTGTTTTTACTCATAGTTTGCTTGTAGTCAACTTCTACAAAATGATGAACCTTATTAGATATGAATATTGAGTCTGAAATGATTGAAATTTGAGTATTGGGAATGGTTATTTTCACTTCGTTTTTCCAAGTTGATGGCCTACCGAGCGCAATATACAAATCATTTCTCATTAGGAAGTGGTTGACCATTGCAGTTTTTTTCCTGACTTTTGTTGCTCCAACTCTTTCACGACCATCTTTATTAAGGTAGTAAACGTGCTTTCTTTCATTAGTGAAAGCTGAAATATACTCTTCCATATCACTTAATACTCGATGTGCATTTCTCGGTTTTCCCAAAGCATGCATCTTTTGTATTTGTTCTCTCGTTAGATAATCACACTTCTTCAAACTCAAAAGTATTGCTTCCTCTCTCTTTACCTTCTCTATATTCAACGTTGTCACTCTCCTTTTCCTTTCGAGGTCTAATCACAACGTGTGGAGCAATCTGCTTTTTAATCTCCTTATTGCTGATATACGGTGTTTGAACAACCTGACTTTTTACATTCTTATAAATTCCGCGTCCTGGTATCAATGGAAGGTCTTCTGCTCCTGTTTGACCTAGAGCAGTATTTGAAGCTGTCGCATCATCTAATACAAAACATAAACGTGAAGGGATGTTTCTCTTAGTTTGCTGTGGAATGGATTGACTTGAAGGATACTGGGTAGCATAGATTAGATAATAGCCAGCTCCCCTTCCGCGTCTTGCAATGTCAGTTACCACTTGCATACAATTAGCATCATCCGCAATGTCAGCTGCTTCATCGATAATGATAAAGTGGCGTTCTTTTCTACCAGATTCTTTGATATCCTCATATCCTTGATCAACTATTTTTGTATACATCCTGTTCATTTCCTTCTGGATTTCTTTGAGAATATCTTTGGCGTCTGAAGGTTCCCTAGTGAAGTTTTTGGTTTGCTTTAAATCTTTAAACCTCTGAAAAGCTGATCCACCCTTCAAGTCAATTAAATGTAGATTTGTATTTTCAGGCTGTTGTAACACAAGAGATGTAACAATTAGCTTAAGGATTGCACTTTTACCGTAACCTGTTGCTCCAGCAATGATTAAATGCTTATGTTCATCAAAGTCATGTCTAACAACACCATGATGAGTTTGACCAATTGATACGGACCAAGTACCAGGTATTAAATAACTCTCATCCCAGTCATATCGATCTTGCATACCTTCGTTATAAACTTTTATTCTTAACATCCCATCAAAACTAAGTTCGATTTCCTTTCTTCTAATCTTTTTATTTTCAAGTATCCTCTTAAGTTGCTGCAGAATTGTTGTATCCAACTTAATTTTTAATAGGTCCCTCAAATCAACCTCAAAAAGTTTATGTCTAATGTTTAGGCCATCCTCTAATATGTGTTTTTCAGTCTCAATCTTCCTTCGGTCAAAACCTAACGGAATCTGATAAACATATTCAACACCACCTTGAAATTTCGTTTTTCTTTGAAGTCGAATAGTCTCACCGTTCCGTCCAGTCCATCCAGCATTGGCAAATATCTTTTGTATTTTATCTGCATCATTTGAAGTGGATCCTTTAGTCTTTAAGTATGCATAACCTGCTACACCACTCATTATGATTGTTGAGCCTATTTCGAAAATCAATTACACCACCTCCAATTTGGATATTACGTAGTAATAGTTGCTGCGATATTGCATTCGATTTTTTGATTTCCCCTTTGATACCACTAGGTTTGATTACTGCCATCTAACATTCATTACTTGCATTTGGGTTGGAATAACTAAAATGCACACAATTTCTGGTCATTGTCTGAGCATCGTATCTAGCATCGTTTTGTGCTGATGATAATGTATATGAACTTGTAGTGTAATTTCTTGCCTGTCCAGTTAAAATTATTTTTCTAAAAGTCAAAGGAATTTTAAACTTAACATTGAATGAAATATATGAGGTGTTAAAAATGACTACAAAAGTAGAGGAAGCTATAATAGAAAAAGGTTTACGAAAAGGCTGGGTAGCTGAAAAGGCGGGAATTTCCCCAGGATCACTATCGAAAATTTGTTCCGGAGAGACCAAGGATCCCAAAACAAGCGTGTCCCTTGCTATTGCAAAGGTATTAAATAAGAGTGTTGAAGAGTTATTTGGAGATTTAATTAATGATAGAAGGTAATTGAAATGCAAGTGTTAATTAAAGTTCATTATGTTATTAATGATGTAAAAACACTACGTAGGGGATTTTTTAAAATTAATGCATCTAAATTCAAACAAAACCCTGACGAAGCTGCAGCTGATGTTGCAAAACAGTGGATTAGAGAACTTAGAAAAGAATACATATATAAGATTGAAATATATAAAGTGCTCTATGATGAAGTGGACATAACTCAATTAGTCATATAAAGAAATTTACAAATAATTTACATTTAATTAAAACCCCCTAAAACCTCCTATAGTCTAATTTTCTTAGAACAAATTACATAGGGAGGTTTTTTATTGCTAGAATATTTAAAGCGTTTTTGGAATTGGTTTTGGTATTATCGGCGCGGGAAGATTAGATACCGTGTATATGATTATGGGGATACATACATGGCAACGGCATCAGACGAAAAAAGAACAGTTGTTAATTGTTATGGTAGCACGAAAGAAGAAGCAAAAAAACTTGCTAGGTGGAAATTGAAAAAATATCAAGAATTGGAATAAGCCCCTCAATTAAGAAGGGCTTTTTTGTTTTAAAACATCTTTTCAAACGTATTTTTACCAACAATCCCATCATCATCTAAACCTCTTGAAAGCTGGAATGATTTAACCTCAGCTTCACACCCTGAACCAAAGATACCATCAAAACCTTTAGGGTCAAAACCTAAACTATAAAGCATCCCTTGAATGATTCTTGTGATGTTGCCTTTTGCTCCTCTAGATACTGTTCGAATAGCAGCCTTTGTCTTAGGTCCCCAAATACCATCAACTTTTAGTCCTGCACCGAATTGTTTATTTAATTCAGTTTGTAATGCCATAAGAGCAGCCTTTTTAGTTTTAGGACCATAAATACCATCCACAACTAAATTGAACTTATATGTTTTATTCAACCAATCCTGAAACTTCTTAATGAAGCTGTTACCAGAACTAGTTGGTTTAGGTTTAGATGGAGCTTTAACAACCTCAGTTTTCACTTCTGTCTTTGGAGCTTGTACAGTAGTTGTTTTTCCTTTTAGGCGATTACGGACCATGTTCATATCGATTCCTGGACATGCAGTTGACGCTCCACTAAATTCCTTATGGCCAAGTACCTTTTCAACTGGAAGGTCAAATAGAGCCATTGCAACCTTACAACGTTCATCAAATGCTTTTTCTTGTGCTTCAGTAAAGGATCCATTACCTACAACACAAATATGATATGTTTCACTGTTATGATGTTTAATTCCATTTGTAATCACATTAGGATCATAACATAGCTGAACTGTTCCATCTCTCAGGATAATTTCATGGTAACCTCCAGTATTCCATCCTTTCGCTTTCCATGACTTCCAGAATGCAAAATAATCACCATCTGTTGTTGCTGAATGATGCCGTGCAATATTTTCAACTTTGCTTATTGCACGTTTACTATGTCCACCTGCTGTTTTATTGCGGATATCTTGAATTTTCGTCATTACTTTTCCTCCCCTTTTTTGTCATTAAAAAGAGCCAACCCTTTTTGGATCGGCTCTGGAATATTGATTCCTAACTTAATACTATTTTCACCAAGAGAAACTACTTCATTAATGATAAACATTGTTGCAACTGCATTTGGTATCACTACTCCAATGTCTAAATTTTGATAATCAAGCACTAAATACATTAGATTAGCAACTACAATCCATACCCACATCATTCCCTTTTTTACAATTCCTTTATACCCTCTCTTGCTATTTATATCTCCCCAGTTAGCAGCCATACCTGAACCAAAGTCGAGTACATTTAAGATAATTAAAACTGTTAAAAGTATTGACCATCCACCTACTAACCAAGTGAAAAATCCTACTACTGCTGCAATTCCTTCTTGTAAATATTTCATCTTCTCCACCCTTTCAAGGCAAAATAAAAAGAACCCTATAAATTAGGATTCTTAATGATTAATGTCTCTCCGATTTGAGAGTCTCTACTTATTGTTTTCCAATCGTCTGCTTTCACCACAAGAGGATAGACAACTACCAACATCATTATTAAAATCAGAATTTTTTTCATGCCTACCCTCCTTTCAATTAGGGATTATATTGTTCCTTCGCTAACCGGAGCCACTAATTTTATATCAATCTTTGAAAAAATTGTATTTCCTATCACCACTGTGTGTATTTCATTGCTGTTTAATTTTTCATTTAAACTTACAGGGTCATAACTTTCCACTTCAATTAGTAAATCTTGACCACTATGAGTTAATACGTTCAAAACCATTTTTAGTTTCCTCCCTTTAATCTTACATCCTCTATAAAAGATTGATGGTATATTATTTCTGGTTCTGAAGCTTTGATTGGTCCATTTACTTGTATAGTGACATTGGCAATGACAGGTTTACTACCAATCAATTTCTTAATTAACCACTCTCTCATTAGTAAGTACCTCCAATTCTACTTTGAATAAATAATCTCGAAATGACATTCGCATTAACACGACCTAATTTATCTGGAGTAATCGTTATTTCATGCCATTGTCCCCGATTTATTCGACCACTACTATCTACGGATAAATAAGGTATTATATTGATATCTTGTCCAGATGTAGCAGAAATAGGGACTACATTACCATCAACCTTAATCACAACAGATGTCGGCATTTCTGATAATGTATAAATTCCATGCTTAATCTGGTGAGTATGATTCGGCAACGTGATTTCATGAGAGTGATTAGGGATATCTATCTCATGTGTGTGGCTCGGTATTGTAACTGTGTGTGTATGTGCAGGAATCGTAACAGAATGCGTATGGTTTGGAATCTGAGTTGTATGTGTATGATCAGGTACAGTTACAGAATGAGCATGATTACCACTAGAAGTATCAGTGTAAACATCCGTTGGGCCACCGCGAGAAGCAATACTTACAGCACCAGAACCATCTAAATTAGAAACGGCTGAATAGATTCTTAAATCATCATCAGTATGTGGTGTATCGCCTGTATATCTAAAAACCCTGTGCCTATGGTCACCTCCAGCTGACGAAGATTGAGTAGTTCCTCCACCCGAACTTGATGTTTGAGTTGAACCTCCTCCACTAGAGCTTGTTTGAGTTGAGCCACCACCGGAACTAGATGTCTGAGTCGAACCACCCCCACTTGAGGTTGATTTAACAACCCCACCACCAGCATTTGTTGATTCTACAATTGCCCCACCTCCTTCAGTTGCTTGAGAATATGCTCTAAACTCTTCTGTTTCATAAGATAAGGACATAGTGTTCACATTCACTAAATCATCCGGCAAATAAAAACGGATAACTGCTGGATGTGAAGGATCGCAGTTATCCGAATAATCATGGGAATCAATATTAGTTGAACCCTGTGCGTATGTTTCATTGACTAGCTGCTTCTTTTCTAGATCAGTTATTGTGGTTTCTAAGGGCTCCCTAACATTACTTAGGTCAAATTTTATATCATCTGGATTACCATAGATATCTGAACGACTTATTTTCATGATTCTTAAATCTTCATATGTGTTTGTATCTTCATCTTCAACCCTCATTATCTTACCTACACCGTATTTAACAATCTGATAAGGGTCAATAAGCTCATAGTTAATACAATCAACACTTACTGTGACTTTAGGGTCTTTATAAGATTTTAACAACCCTGCAGCACTCGCTTTTAATGCATTAGCATCTTCAAATCGTCTATCAGCCCATACCTTCTTATGAAGTCCATATTTCGCAATTGATGCAGCATCTTCAACATAAGGAACACCATTATTAACCTTTTTGATGGTCAATTGATTAACTCCCTCACCATATCCCAATGGATATATACGGTTATAAAGTTCTGTCGAATCAATATCTTTATTGATACCCTTTAGATTCTTTCCAAATCTTAATGTATCAACATGTTCATCAATTGGACTAATCAGATTCAAAGTGAATGGAAAAGTGGTATCATCCCATGTCCAAAGATAAGGAACGTCAAAGGGTTTAGGAACGCTCACAATAGCATTTAATAGTGAATCTTCATTCTCCCATGCATAATGGAAATATCGTGTAAAATCAACCTTTCCAAGCCTCCAAAACACTTCGTCTTGAGTATCAATTAACGCTTGTAGCACATCTCTAGTTTTCCAGTTAGTGAATTGATGGTAACCAAAAAGGACTTCACTATGTAAAGTCCCCAGTACGTGTTCGCAAGTATATGTGATACTTCTATTACTTTCGTTTTTTACTGTTTCAATCGGCTGAACAACAAACATTCCAATACGTTTTTCGAAATCCCATAACTCAATGAAGTTTTTAGGGATGATTTCATCGTTCTTCTTGTCATTCAATGGCATTGTGAATTTACAAGTCCAAAGGTTATTTTGTTCAAGGTCATAACCTATCTTATAAGCCTTATTTAATATGGCTTTTAGGTTCATATCCCTGTCATAAACTCGAATGTGTCTTTTTCTCAAGGTATCACCTCGTTCCACTAAAAAAGACCATCTATAATTGATGGTCTTTTAAATGATTTAATTAAATATAACAGGTATTAATCCACCTAAAACAACTGAAACAACTACAAAGATACATACAATAAATAATTGTTTTTTCTCCATGTTTCTCCTTTCTGATTAAGCAGATTTCTTTAATGGTAAATTGCTATTGGTGTTTTCTTTACTTAATTCTTTTTTATATTGAGTTGCAATAACATAAGTCAAAGCTACGAAGATAATTAAATCATTATCATATCCCACATACTGTGAAATAATTATTGCGAAAAATGAAGCATATAAACTCCATGAAAGTTGTTTTGGTAAGTTTTTATTTAAACAAATATAAAAACCTATTAAAAACAAACAATATGATATTAAACCTACAATACCCAAATCTAAATAAGAGTTTAAGAAAATATTATGAATATATAATTCTCCAAAATACTCAGTTGAATAAAGAGGTAAAACCCTTGAAGCTGCATAAATACCTTCTCCAAAGATACTAAATTGACCTAAATTTTCAAGGATTGTTTCATACATAACAAAACGAGAATATAAACCATCCGTATTTGTCATTGTTATATGCAAGAAATTATCATAGATATACATATAACCTTTGTACAAAACATAAGGAGAAATTAATATAACAAAATATTTATATATTTTTTTGCTTCTGAAAACTTTAAATAAAAAGAATATAGTAACAGCGACAACAAAACTGACTAATGCAGTTCTACTGAATGTCATTAAAGTGCAAAAAACAAGGAGACCAAACATTAACTTATCTATAAATTTCTTTCTTGTATTTAAACGATAAAGAACAACAGGAAGAGAAACTAATAATATCTTTGTTGCCCAAATGTTTTTCGATTCATTCCCAAACCAAATAAATGTTTGAGTTATTTGGAATGCTTCGTTTGATGAACTGATACCACTTAAAAATAATTGTAAACTGTTTGTTTGAATTAAAGCGACAATAACCTGAATTGTTGATAAGAACAAACAAAAATAAACAGTTTTAAATATTTTTTCGAAATTCATTTTATAAACAGATGAACAAATGAAAAACGTAATAATGAAAACTAAGTTTAAAGGTAGTTTCAAATAAAGATTTAAACCATTTATATTTTTCTCACCAAACATAATAATAGTAATGCCATAAATCAAAAATATTAATAATCCAACTAAAGTTAATTTTGTTCCTTTAAGAACCTTAAAAGTTTTAATATGACTATTCATCATTATGAAAATCCATCCTAACACAATATATAAAGCGAAAAAGGCTACATAAATAGCGTTAGGAAGGAATATTGAAAAAATAGACATACAAAATATAAAATTTAATATTTTTCTAAAATTGACCACGATTTTTCTCCTTATAGAAAACTGTTACTAGTATACCATAATTTTATATTTGAAGATATACAAAGTGGTTCTTTAATAACTTCAATTTTAATTGATTTATTTTTTATGCCTGTATTAACCCGTATCCTTTCCAAACTCCACTAGACACATAAACCCAACCTTCATATCCTCCTGCTGCTGGTGCAGTATTGATGACTCTTTCTCCAGTAGAGAATGTACCTTCTGTTGGAACAGAATTACTTGTTAGGTGATAAGCTGTTTTTTGGGAAAATATTCGCAGACTGTCTATATATAGATAAACATTAGGATTTTGGTCTTTTGCGATTTGGATTGTATCTAATTCATAACCTGAAGGAACTAAATACCAAAGCATATATCTTTTAAATCCATTAGCGAAGTTTTGAACATTAAACGATCTTGTATTTGTGGCAGATTGTATAACTGTTGCGGGAGATAAAACTCCATTTTTATCCCTTAGAATAACTTTAAGACATCCCGAAGTGAAGTTTGTACCTTTAAGGATAATATCAATCAAAACTCTTTCGTTTTGGTCAATAGTATCGCAAACTTCTTCTACTTTGAAAATATTCCAAACACCTGCAACATTCTGCATTTCAACAGAATTACTACCTGTTACTTTTTCAGTGCTATTCAATGAAAGAATTAAGTTTGCACCTGTTTTCCTAGCTGAAATAAATCCTTTTTTGAAAAATGGATTTAATGTAACTTCATTTAAATATGTCTTTGGTGTATAGTAGGTTTCATCACTTCTACTGTAAATAGCATCATAATAAGCTGGAAAACTGTTTTTAATATCAACTTCTAAGTTTCCATCTCCACTTTGGATATTAACAAAAGGAACTATATTTGAAGTTGCATCTTGAACACACTTATCCAATTCAAGTTTTCTACGAGTATTTCGAGTTGTTGTGAGATTAACATTGATTGGATAAACAGTCGTATTGGATAAATGCGCAAATTCATTATTAGTAAATCTAACACTAGAAAAGTCTAATAATTGAAGTATCGGAGAATTAGTCCACTCATAATGACATGAATTAAAATAAAAGTGTCCTGAATTAGCTCCCATTATAACTCCAGGCGCAGAAGCGAAAATGCAATTATGAAAGTGAACATCAAGAGCGTTATCTAACTCAATACTTTTTGTTGAGTTTGCGAATTGAGAATCAAATACATGTATTACTTGCATATCAATTCCAGCACCTGAACCACCTAAACCATCACTTAATTTAAACCTTGCTCCTAATCCTGATAGCGCAGAATCGAAATTTCTTATAAAAAGTTCTGAACCGCCAGCATATTCAGAAGCTACCGCAAATCTTATTGTGTAAATATCTCTGACAAAAATCCTTCCAAAGTTTCTAAATCGAAACGCTCTACCTAGATTATCGTCGGAAGAAAATGTAAATTCTTTTAATTCCACATCTTGTATTCTATCAGCATAAGTTGTTGCTGGGACAACTGTAGAACCAAAATCAAATACAGTGAAATCTCCATTCGCCTTTTTTATTGTTGTTGATTTTGCTGAACCTTTTATACAAACATTTGCTTTTCCTGCTTTTTTGATATTAATTGTACTTGATACAAGATAAGTACCAGGAGGGAAATATAAAGTACCTCCTGTAGGTAAAATAGAATCAACTGCTTCTTGAATTGCTGCAGTATCATCTGTGATACCATCTCCAACAGCCCCATAAGTTATTACACTTATGAAATATTGCTGTTTATCAATCCTGTCTTTCAGTGAATCAGCAACAATACCTTGTATATCTGTTCTCGCTTGGTCAGCTGCAGGAGAAGAATCACCTTCAATTACCATAGTATTTAATTGTGTCTGTGTGTTTTCCGAATTGGTTAAGGCAGTATTAGCAGCAGATAAAGCAGTTTGACTATCTGTTTCAGCTTGATTTGCTTGTTCAATCGCACTATTTAATTTATCTGTACCTTCTCTTAAAACATCTTCATATTTTATTAATTCTGTTGGCATATCCTCACCACCTACATGTATTTATCTCTGAATAAGCATTCAAAGGTAAGATTTAAGCCAGTTCCTGAAATAGTGATTTGATTTTCTCCATTTATAAATTCAATCCAATCACCTGAAAAGTACTTCAATCCATTAATGCCATTTCGAATGACTGTATAGTTATCACCATCAACAATCCAATTAGTATTCTTAAAAGAACCTAACGAAAAAGATTGTCCATTAGAAGATATTGATACGTTTGTTCCTGAACCATTTATCTTGAAAATAGGTCTTAACGAATCTCCTGTCACAGTTTCAATAATTTTCGCAGGATATATAACTGAGTGAGTTTTTCCGCCAGTGTTCCCATATGTGTAGGCGATAGAATTAAAATCTATAACTGTACTACCCCATGTCACTTCATCATTCATAACAACCGAATAAGCAAAAGGGTCAAATGCCGTTAATGGCAAAACAAAACGCCCCCTATAGACAAGCCTTTCTAAAGGCAAGTTTCCACTATAGCGAGCGTTGTAATATTTATCAGGTTCATAATCAAATAACAGTTTGAAGGTCTTAGGGTTTCCGTATTCATCAAGGATAGCCCTCTTAAACCTTCTTACAACTAACGATATATCAATGTTAGAATCAACGTTCTGAATCACCATAGGAAGTTCAAAATCTCTAACACCCATATCAGCCCCATAATCATAAGCACCAGCCATACCAGGAATAGAAATTGTATAATCCCTTGTAGAAGGTAAAGCAGGGTGTTCATGGTCTAATTCACATCTAATGTTGTATTCAGAAATTGGAACATCATCTATTTTTATACTCATGTCACAACCTCCTTCTATTTCCTATAAGTCTTTGATTCATCAATTCACTTTGAATATCAACTGTTTCTTCAGCTATTACTCTATTATTCAAAGGAATTTGTAATTGTATTTTAGGTAGGTTTTCAAGGATGCTTAACACACCATTTTCGCCAGTGTTAGTGTTCCTTGATACCTTCGCATCATTGTTAATACCAACCGAAGAAAATGTAGGAACTAGCCCTGATAAATCAGGCATACTAGGCATCATCCAAGAAGTGATTTCTTTAACTTTATTTATAATCGGAGACTCTTCACGATCCCATCCGATTTGAAAACCTTTAGACATGTTTCCTACAACAAAATCCCTCATCCAACGTGATGGTGAATGAATTTCAAGAGGTGCTGTGATAGCTGATTGTATGTCTTCAACAATCCCTCCTACAGTATCCATAACAGCTCCTACCATTGACCCAATCCCATCAATCAAACCTTGAATAATATTTGCTCCAATTTCATATAAATCAATTCCTTCAAAGAATCCAACAATATTTTCCCATATTGTTTGAGCTGTATTTTTTATTTCTTCCCAAGCGCCTTCCCAATCTCCATTCAATAGTTTCATAGTTGTTGAAATGACACCAAGAACTAATGAAATTGCTGTTGATACAATAGATTGTATTAGTGCCCAAGCCACTTTAACTATTCCAGAAATAATTGGCCAAACTACTTGGAAAATACCTTTTATTAACTCCATACCTCCCTTTATAAGGGTTGAAGTAGTATTCATAAATGCTCTTACAAATGTCATAATTTCTGTTCCGTTATCTTTCCAAAAACCAACGAATTGGTCTAGTATAGACTTTCCAAAACTAACAATTGAATTGAAAATTGGCTTTAAAATTGAATTAAAAATAAAATTCCAAACTGTTTGTGTAGTAGATAAGATTAAATCCCAAGCACTTAGAACCATATCCTTAAACCAGCTAGTGTTATTCCACAGGTACATGATTGCTGCTACCAAAGCCACTAATGAACTAGCTACTATCAAAACAGTCGAGCTCATTGCAGCTAAACCAGTAATCAATGGTCCGATAATAACCCATAAAGCAGACCATGCAGCTTGAAACCCAGCAATTAAACCGATTCCTATTGCTAATGGGGATAATATCAATGTTAGTAGTGGAATAAGCATCAAAATACCTTGGATAATCAATGCTAATGTTGGATGTGCTTCATTAAATTTAACGACCATCTCACCTATAAGAGTAAGAAAATTAACAAGGGGTACCGACACCAAAGTAAAAGCTTCCACCATCGGCTTAAAGGCTTCAGCCCATACTTGTTTTAATGGTTCTAGTGCAAGTCCAAGTGGCGTAAGCGAATCTTGTAACTCTTTCACTTTTTTATCTGTTGCAGCTTTTAGTCCTTCTAATTCAGTTGTAGCTTGTTCTCTAGCTAATGCCATTTTTTCTTTCCAAAGAGCAACGTACTTATCTAATTGAGGACCAGTCATTTTAGCAATAGTTGCTACTTCACCAGCTGCTTGTGGCCCCATATCAGCTAAATATTGCGCAAACTCTTCTCCTGCATGTTCTGCGATATCTGCCAAGTTATCTTTCCAGTTTCTTAATTCGTTCACTTGTTCTTGGAGGTTTTTGGTTAGCGCTTTGCTACTAACTGATTTAAGTTGTATATCCTCAAATAGATTCCAAGCATTTGCTATTTCATTTGTTCTTTTGTCCAATTCTTCAGCATAATGAGCCAACGCTTCTGCTTGTTTTTGATAAACTTCGCTTGGGTCAGGTCCTTTCGCTACTTTGAAAAGAGATGTATATAAAATTGCAGATGCTGTTGCAGCACCTAAGGCCACAGCTTGGAATCTCATTAATCCCTGATTAATCATCATTTGCATGTCTCTAAGTTGTTTCATGTTGGCGTTAGGGCCTAATAATTTCAATGCCAAAACAGCAGCATTTCCGTTGTTTGCGATTTTGTTCATCGTATCTGCAACGGCTAACCCTGCTTTGTTTACTTTATATATAGGATTCTGCATCCTATCATAGTTGTCACTGATTCTTTGGGCTTGTGTGGTCATATTCATCATTGTTCCAGCAGTTTGAATGATTGAGGCCCCGAGCATTTTATTTGCTTTAATCATTTCATCAT
This sequence comes from Metabacillus sp. RB-C-LZQ-3-1, assembly GCF_058315175.1. Classification (NCBI taxonomy): domain Bacteria; kingdom Bacillati; phylum Bacillota; class Bacilli; order Caryophanales; family Bacillaceae; genus Metabacillus; species Metabacillus sp. RB-C-LZQ-3-1. The sequence goes on from NZ_JBZFLI010000017.1 coordinate 26,447, forward strand.
TTGCTTTTTTATATTCAGCACCAAGTTGTTTAACATCACCCATGAATTGTTTGGTAGTCCCCGAATACTTTCCCATAGATTGAGCTAATTCGAACATACCTTTACGAGTATGAACCATTTGTTTTTGAAAAGGCATCATAGCTTTCATATTAGTGATTTTCATTTGAAGTTCCATGATTTCTAATTCGTTGTTCAATGCTCTGTATTCTTTATATTCAGGTGTATCGTATAAGCTTCTTTTTAACTTTTCATGTTCAGACCTGACACCCTTTAAAGAATCTTGCATTGCATCGCTAAATGTCGAGAAGGCTTTCGCTCTTGCTTTACCTTGACTAGCAACAGCGTCGCTTATTTTCTCCATGTCTTTAGCTGAACTAGTAACATTCTTGCTAATTGTTTTTAAACCTTCCTGAATGCCCTTTTGGTCAATGCTAGTATCAATGACTATTTTTCCATCAGCCATGTATTATCACCTTCCTCCCTTAAAGGTTGCACTCAGACTACTTAATACATTGTTCATATTGCTTTGAATTTCTTCTTCTGAAGCGACAGGAAGTGCATATATCTGTTTCAATTTAATGATTCTGTCTCGTTCATCTTTGTTGAATTTTGTAGGAGGAGGTATTTTTTGACCTCTAATACCAATAACCTCTTTAAATTTCGTATCATCCTTTAGAGAACTTAATAGAGCCAAGAATTTTTCCCATCTTAAAACACCTTGCATTTCAAACAGATCAATCTTGTAATCTTGCAAAAATGAAGCATATATATATTCGGCGTCATGTTCAAAATCAAACAAGGGTTTTCCTTGACCTTGAGACTTATTATCATCATTTATTTCTTTCTCTTTCTCAGGTTCTAAGAAATGGTCAAAAATCGTTTTCACAATCGTATTTTTATCTTCAAATGTAACGTCATGTTCATCGTGATTAACAATGAACATTTCCCACATGATGCTTACACGCTGATAATTATTGAAGTTAGGATCGCTTTTTAATTCATAAGCCCTTAACACAATGTCAAAGGCTAAATTCATAAAAAATTTATTACCTTTGTATTCTATTTCGTTGTCATATCTGTCTGTTAGCTTCATAGAGCATCATTACTTACCAGTGTAATATGCTTTGTTTTTCTCATTAATTTTGTCAAAGCGATTTCTTACATTTTCCATCAACTGACGTAATACATCTGATAAAACTACTGTAGATTTCCCACAAACCTCATATACTTCATCAAATGAACCATCACCTAGCAATAAGTTAATCACTTCTTCAAATAACTCTTTTGTTTTTTCATTGATTTTAATAGCTTCATCAGGTGAAGTTGATGCAGCATCTATTTTTTCTAATTCTTTGATTTCTTTTTGAAATTTCGCATAAGTTGTTAAATGTTGCTTCATTTTTTCATCTGTCATTTCGATACGGTAAATTTTATCGGCGATTTCTACCTCTTCGTATGCTTTTTGTACCTCGATTTTAATAGCCATTAATTATTCCTCCTCTAAAATAAAAGAGCCGCATGAAAGCGACTCTCCAAAATAATAGTATTAAGATCCTGTTGGTGCTTCTGCTGGCGCTTCTGTTAATGAAGGTAGTCCGTTGAAATGTATTTCAAAACTCATTTCTCCTTTTGTTCCTGCATCACCAGAAGGCGGTGTGATATTAGCAATCGTACAATCACCTTCGATTTTATCCCCATTAGGTTCCGTAATAACAAAATTAGTTCTCCGGCTATTTCCTAACTGTAGCAATTTACCAAATATAAAGTCTTGTGCTGCATCTCCATATTTACGGTGCCCACTGAATGTTAAAACAAGCTGTGCGCCTGTTACGTCAGTTTCTCCATATCCATTACCGTCAAGATACTTCGTTTGGTCTAATTCTTCATTGTTACCTTGTTCAACATTCATAATCCCTGCTGCTAATAATGCTAAAGTACCTGGGGTTGTTCCAGGTGTTGTATTGATTTCAAATTTATAAGCATTCATTAATGGAAACATCTAATTACCTCCGATCTCTATTTCAGCGTTAAAAATTGCTGAGTAAATAACGTAATTTGTTTCAGTTTTCTCCACAAAACTTGGTGAAGAATAACACTCACATTTGGACATAAAAAAACTGCCGTTAGCGCTTGAAATAGCACCGCTTGGCAGTCCGTCTAGTTTTATAAAAATCTCATTAATTATATTTCTTAATGTGATGGTTTTATCATGTTTAACAAGGATTTGAAATTGAAAATTGAACGTTTTTTCAGTATTCATGTATCGATTAACAATAGAAGACGGTGTTTCACGAATAGCCACTGAATTATCAGGATTAAGGATAGGTGAAACAACTGGTAAACCATTCAGATTTACGTTGTTTTTCAGATATGATGTGATTTGAGCAATGATATCCATTTATTCACCTACCTTCAACCAAAATACTTATCGTATGATTTTTGCGCTACATCTACCCAATTATTTTTATTAACTGCCTTAGCTGCTTCGAACCAAAGCCCTTGTGCGTTCGGGTTTTTGTCCTTGCTAAAATTATATTGAGGATTGTAATATAGCCTTCTTGCATAAGGTGTATTCCATTCTATATGGCCTTGTCCTAATCGGCTGTGAAGTAAAGAACTTGCTTTTAGACCACCAGCATATCCTAAGTCTTCAGGTGCAAAGTAATTACTATCTTTTAATACCTGGTTATCCAGTGCAAATTGTGCTTCTTTATTTGCTACCTGTTGTCTTCTGATAATTTCGTCGATATCAAGGTTCGCATTAACAGTTATTCTTAACATTTAAACCAACCCAATTTCATAGTGATGTAGCTTGAATGCATGAACAGGATTAACCTTCTCGACAACCATTGTTTTCCCATCGAAATCAATCTCGGATTTCTCAGTAAATTCAAAAGCATCGCTACTATTTGAATTAACAACGTCATAAAACAACATAGCTTCATACTTTAATTCTTCTGAATTAGTATTCTTACTAATGTTTGAAAGGTATTGCACTCTCACATTAGAAAGAGTGATAGCATCACCAAATCCATCTTCGGTTGTAATGCCATCCCCCTCCTGAAAAGGTCTATATTGGACTGTATCAGTCAAAATATGAAGTGGAATAGGTTTAACAATCAAGAACACTCACGCCCCTATACAGAAGCCCTGTTGGACGAAGGTAATCAAATGTCATTGGCGACATAGTTTGTTGTTCATTACCTTCTCCTTTTTGATAGCTAAAATTCCCGATATTAACAGACGAAGGAGAACCACCATGTACAGATGTTTCTCCCCCTTGCATAACCATATATTCAACCTGTGCAGCAGTGGCTTTCTTCACCTGGTCCTGAATAAACTGAGCGAATTGAGTAAAATCGACACCATGAAGGACGTATGAAGTATTAATATCGATTAGATCGGATGCTCGAACAACTAATCTATCAAATTGTTCTTGCGAAATAGCTGTGCCCTTAAACTCATCAGTGTAATAGGTGTAATCGATGTATGGCATGGTTACTCACTCTTTTCGGTTGCTGCTTTTAACTTTTCGATCAAAACATCTTTGTTATCATCAGACTTGTATTCAACTTTTAACTCATCAAGTATTGCTTTTATTTCATCTTTTGTTTTCTTAGTTAAATCTGTTTCATTTGGTAAGCTAACTGGTGATTGTTTTTCCTTTTCTTCCTCAATTACTTCATATCCTTTATTTTTAAACCAATCAATTAACCATGGATCTTCTGTTTTAGCTTCACCTTTTACAAATGAAAGGGAAGCACTAACCCCCGTATATTGAGGGTTAGGACTTTTGATAATAGGCATCTATAAGACTCCCTTCATTATTGAACTTTGATATTGCGTAATACGCCAGCTTTACGAGTAGCTTTGAGAGCTACAGCTGCTACCATCTCAACCTCACCTTTTTTAACTGCTCCAGGTGAATTGAAATCAGGTAAATAGTTACGAATTATTCCATTCCCAGTAGGAGAAACACCATGGAAGCCATCCATTCCAAGGGATACCGCATAAAGGTCAGTTAGACCTGTTTGAGCAGTTTCTACAGTACGTGCTTCAATTGGAACAACAGGTACCGTTGCACCACCATCATAGAAATAGCCAAGGTCAACAAGTGGAATCCCATCATATCCGTCAACCTTGCGTCCAAATGCATCCTCTGAGCTTGTTTTATAACCAGCACGGCGAGCGATAGATTTAATCTTTGTAATTAGCTTGCTGTTACCCATTAACATAGTCGGACGACCATCTAATTCAGCTAAGAAATTATCTAATTCATCAAGAAAAGAAAATTTATTACTTTCTAGACCCGATTCATTTGAAAGGTCAATGACAGCTCCTGTGTTTAATTCAGTGCTTGAACCAGTAAGTGCTTTATCTAATCCATCAAAAGCATTTGCATTTACTGCGGAATCACCATTAATAACTGTGTGATGGAATAGATTACGAGCTCCAAGGATTTTTTGACGCAATTGAAAATCCGCTTCGTTAATCTGGCCAGAAGTATCTTGAATTACACGATCAATTTCATAAGCTCCACCGAAAATCTTTAGTTGAACACTTAAGTTTTCTCGGTCAGCTTCATTTGCTGTGTACTCGCTATTAAGTGCACGAAATCCGGCAGTTGAAGGAGTTTTCAAACGTGTATATCCGTATGTTAATGTTGAACCCCCAGTACCTGGTGAAACTGCATTATCAAAAGTTAATGCATCTAAAAGTAATGAACTACGTCGAAACTCGTCAATAACCATTTGATCTACGTGGTCAGCCATTCCTACTTTTGCTTGTTCTAATGTGATCGGCATATATAATCATCTCCTAATTAAAATTATTGATTATTTGTTGAAAATCTTTGTGCTAATGCATCCGCAAGAGAAGTAGGTGCATTACCACCTTGATGATGTTGGTGTTGTCCAGTGGTAAATTTAACTCCTGATTGCTGTTGTTGCTCCTGTTGTTGGTCAGCATCAAATAAATAAGAATCACTTTCCTTAAGCTTATTTAGTTGCTCCTCTAATCCAAGTAACTTGTCACCATCTAGCTTGATAGCTTCCTTGTTTAAAAGAGCTTCCACAGCTTTAGGATTCTTAGCTTTTGCACCAGTTAAAGCATCCTTTAGAGCAAAATCAAAGGATTGTTGCTGGATTTGCTTTTCATAATCATCTTTAATTTTTTTGTTGTCATCTTGAAGTTGCTTGATTGTATTCTGCAAATCCTCATTGCCAGCAGCCTTAGTTTTTAAATCTTCCAACTGTGTATCACGGTCTTGCAATTGGTTCTTTAAATCCTTTAATGAATCATTTAAATCATTAAATTTTTGCTTAGGAATCCAATTCCCATTGGAGATAATATCAATCTTGTTGTCTCCTACTTTCTCCATGACTTGTTTATATAAGTCCTCACCTAATAACTCTTTTAATGGCATCTATAATCGCTCCTCTTTAGTTTTTTTGACGTGTAACCCTCCACGCTAAGGAATACGCCTCTTTAGGGTCTAGCCTTTAAAAAGACCAAAATAAAAAGCCTTACTTGAAATATGTAGGCTCTTTCGGTTTCTTCAATTCTTGTAATTCCTGTGCTAATTGATTCAAGTGGTACATCATCTCACGGAGTAAATTATCTTGTTCAGCGACTTTATTTTTCAATTTGTCATGTTCTTTTTTTGAGATAAACATTAATACACCTGCTCTCTTGGTCTGTTTCTTGTTCTTCCAGTAGCTACAATGAAGTCCCTCATATCAGCTTGTCTATCTCTAACCTTTTTACGAGCTGCTTTAATACCAACATCATCGCCCATAGTTTGCATCATGTGGAGCTCTCGCTTAGATTCACGAATACGTCTTTCGAGCAATCTTTGTTGTTGGCTCAGTTCATACTCTTTACTGTTCTCAGCTTCGTTATATGGCTTGTAGGTGCGTTTTGAAAGACCTTCAACATACGGATATTTCACATGACCACAGTTAACACCAAAAAGCCCTGCCGGTTCACCGTAGGACGTCTCACTAAGTGCTTGATATTTAGGGTGTTTTCCACTTCTAGAATAGATTCGACCTTGATAAGGTGCACATCCAGGACGAGCGCCCAGATGTGAAGAAACTTCGATTAAATCAACACCATAGTCATCCATTCGAGCATCTTGCATATCATTTGCAACATTGTTTACTGTGGACCTCATAACAGCATTTAAGTATGCTTCAGTAGACCATCGCTTCCCAGCTTTATCGATTAAAGCAGGAACACCTTTATTTGCCCATTTACTAGCAGTCTCTCTAAGAGCTTCCTGTGGCGTTTGAGTTCCAGCTAATACTTTCCCTACTGTTTGATTGACAATGTCTAAATAGACTTGCTGAGACTGTTGAAGCATAGTTGTATTTATCAGATTAAAAGTGTCGAGTGCTTGTTCTTGATAGATTGATAGGACATTTTGTAATGCCTGGCTAGATTCAATACTTGGTGGAGCAATCAGCAACCCCATCACAACAGCTGTTTGAAGGTCTTTCTCATCTTCCTCAATAGCACTATATCCTGCCTGTTCTAATGCCTTTGCTACTTCATCAACAGCCAATCCGGAATACTTTGCAATAGCAATGATATTTTGTTGAGTCAGTTCTCCAAGCATAGCTAGTTGCTCCGTTTGCCAAGAAACAATATTATATTCCGTCAGCAAAGAACGATGATTCTTTAACTGTTTCGCAATATTGATAAGCAGCTGTTCTTCAATAGCAAGGAAAACCTCGACAGTTGGCATTGCTAGTTGTTGTTGTTTGAGCGGATCCATTAATCCTCAACTACTTCATAAGTCTTTTCGAATATGTCAGGGTCGCAAGGATAAAACTCTCCATTTACCCCTTTTATGATGTAATCACCTTCAGAAATAGTCATAGCTCCCTCTAAAGTTGCAATGTAATACCTTTTATCATGAACAGTTTTTCCGAACCAAAGTTCACTTAAACTAGCCTTGTCCGAAACTGGATAATTCATATATTTTTCCGGATTAATTGCATATTCTTCTTCGAAAAATTGAACAGCTTCAATCACAACTGGTTTTTTACGATATTTAGGCATTATTTCTCATCCTCCTTTTTCTTTGTATTACGATTCATCCCAAAGAAATCAATACTCTCAGTCAGTGCAGTAGCTTGCTCAGCTTGAATTTCTTTCAATAAGGTTTCTGCCTCTTTCTCAGTTAGTCCATGTATTTTCATAATGGCTCTAACCTTGCTATTAAGACCATTTGTAACCAACTGAATTTGCTTAGCTATCTCAGCTGACTGGTCCTCAGCAATCGAATCATCAAAAGCAACAGTAACCTCATATTCCCCAGGACGGGGGAAAACATTGAAAGTATCTGCAATTTCAACAATCGCATCCACTAGTTCTTGAATAGCTGCTTCAACATTCGTTTCATGATCCTGCTTAGTACGGAATGTTTCACTATTCTCTGAAACTACCTCAGTAGCGGTTTTTACACCAGCGCCATCAAAGGTAAATGTTCCTGCATTGAAGCCTATTTGCATTGCAAAGATATTTAGAAAAGCGTTAATAGCTGCAATATGCTCTTCAACTCTTAATTCAACAGAAATATCATGAACTCTTTCACCTTCTAAGCCATCCCCAAGGTTCATTGCTTCATATACTTCATCATCAGCATCAAAATAACGGTGCCTTTGACCCGTTTCTGGATCAACCACCGTTTTGATTGCAGATTGAGGAACAATAATACGCTTCTTCCCGAGGATAAACTCTCTCTGGAAGCTATCGTAAGCTATATCCAATGATTTAAGCGTATCTAGTGCATTTGCATAGATTGAAATACCTAACGGTGAATTAGTGTCAAAGTTATTTGCTATATTTGGTTTAAAATAAACGAAAATTGTCTTCTCAATCGAATGGAAAATTACCTCTTCTTCCAATCCATCAAAGTGAATATCAAGTGACACTTTCACACCAATCTCGTTATCGTTCTTGCTCTCATATAGCTCATTTCGGACGATATAATTATTATCCTCCCAAACATGCCACTCAAGATGTGTATATCGTTTAGCGCCTTTTCTGAACGTGCTTACGAATACTCCCTCAGTTATCCGGAAGTTGTCCCACGCTAATGGAATAAAACAATCAGCCGTTGTGTATGAGACCTTAATTTGTTCATCCTCATAATAGGCTTTCATAACCATGCCACCAAGAGCAAAACCATACTCTAGATATCTTCTAAACTCACGATTGAATTTGTTTTTATCAAGAATGTCTTTAATATTCTTTTCAAGAGTTGAATCAGATATATTAATCTCACATTTCTCGTTAAAAATTAAAGTGGCCATCTTTTGAACAGCTACTTTCGCCATTCGCATCGATGCTCGTTTACGTTTTTTCTTCCCGTTAACAGTCATATAAGAGATGTCATGCCATTCTTCAAAGTATCCAGCGTAAATTGCTTTCCACTTGTCGATTAACTCATACATCTCATCGTTAACAGGTATTTCTTTCTTGTCGGTGAGTTTCTGGACACCTTTGATAAGCTTCAATTTGTACATCACCGCCTTTACTTTCTGGATTAGGCTTTTAAACATTTAATCACCGCCTTATTATTACCTTTCTAGTGGTGCTTCTTTTGTTTTAAGTATATAGCCTTCTGAATTTGCATCTAAAACCGTTACATAAAACGAATCACCAATATCTAAAAGAAAGGCTACAAGTTTCTTTTTGTCACCTTTTATATAAACTTCTACACGCTCACCATCAGTGTATTTTGGTCTTAATTCAATTTTGTAATATACATCAGAATGTTTCATTAAATTCTCTCCCCTTACACTACATATCGTTTATAGAAATAGTTCACACTGTACCGGAATTCATCAAGCGCATGGTTAAAATCATCAATGGGCTTTCCACTCTCATCGCGGCAATACATCCCTATTTCTTTGAGAAAGTTGTAGTGGTCATATTTATCACACTCAATTAAAAAGAATTGATTATTAGTAATGGCATTCTGTGAACGCTCAATACCAACCTCAATTCCTTTTGCACTGCTCTTTATATCTTTGGAATTATTATCTGCGCCTGTTGTCTGGATGCCAATTAGGTGTAATTCTTCTCGTAATGACCTACATGCAGGATCGACAAAAAACTCTGTAAAACGCATCTGAAATTTATCAGTACACCATCTTACAAACTCTTTAATCTCCCTCGCATAAGTTGACATCGCCTTTACTTGTCCGGTGTCTTTACCACTGTGATAGTAGTTAGCTACACGATTTAACCTAAACTTTCCTTCATACCTGGTCACGATGTTGCAGCTAACACTCGTTGCATCTGATTGACCACCATCGGCTACAAAGTACATTTCATAAGGTTGTCCAATAAGAGTTGGTCTTTCATGCTTATCCATATCAAACATGGAGTAAATGACACCCTCAGGCATTACACGTTGTCCTAACCAGTCACGTGCATATAAGTATGGATTCTTACTTAATACATCGTGAATTTCCTTCTTTCTTTGGTCGGTTAAGATCGGATTATCATTTGGTGTCCAGTGAGTCCATCGAGTATTCTGAACATCGAACACTTCCTTAATAACAGGATGATGCGGAGCTGGTGGGTTAAGGTCTGCTAAATGGTATCGGTCTAATGCAGCAAAGGTACGTCTAAAGCATTCCTGAATCATGTCCATATGTAGCAAATTAATCTCACAAAATACTACACTACCAAGCGACATACCTGTTATTGCACCGACACTATTGCTTTTTCCTCCACCCTTGTAATAAATTTTCTTCACACCTGTTGGAGTGTGTAATTCCATGTGTGAGCCGTGCTCATCATGCTTCATATCATATAAACCATCGAAAATATGCATTAACCCTGTTCCATCACCATCGATAAATAATCGATATGCTTGCTCTTGGTTATAAGCAGTAATCAAGTGATTTGTATCACGACATGCTGCATAATAATCAGCCATACGAAAATGACCAGCTGTTGTCTTCCCAGAACGTGGTGTTCCTTCCAGTACATCAAATGTGTAATCAAAAGGTCTATAAATGGTTTCTAGTTGTTTGGGACTGAAAACAATATTTTTAGCCATCTTTCTCACGTTCTTTCATCATCTGTTCATATTGCTTACGACCTTCAACAAGAGCATCAAGCATAGATGTATCTTTCTTAGCCCCACGAAGTTTATCAGCACGCATTCGAGCAAAGTCAGTTTCTGCTTTTGTCTTCTCGAAAATAAGTTGCATTTGTTCAAGCTTAAGTCTGCGCTCATCTTCTTCATGAGCTAAGTCGTTGAATTGTTTTATAAGACTTCTCAATTCACCCATTGCCCTGGACTGAGCATTTAAGAAGGTTGCGTGTCTATCCCAAGCGAATTGGAACTCAAATTCCTCTTCTGTTACTTGTTGCTCATACCCTCCACCTTGGTCTTTAGGCTTCTCATAGTATTCATATTTAGCTTTCTTAAGTTCCTTAATCATTTCATCCTTACCAGTAACAAACATAATCTGTTGAGCTCGAATAATAGCTGCATATTGGATTTGTATCTGATCCCATATTAGATCTGCAGCTGTTCTCTCTTGCATAGATTCCATGATTTCTAATGTTTCAGGTGGAAGAAATTTAGAAAAGAAACCGTGAGTAACAGCGTTTTGATTTCCCTTAGGTGCTCCACCTTCATTGCCTTTTGCATTAATATTCCCTTTAGGTGCGCCCCTCTTTTTTGTGTGCACACTTTTTTCTTTGGGTGCACCCCTATCACGATTCCATCCATATCGCTTTTTCCACGACTTAACCGTGTTAATTGAAACCTCGTATTTTTCGGCAATATCTTTGTATTTCATGCCTTTGACATAATCTTTTTCAGCTAAGACATATTTTTCAGCCATGCTACATCACCTGCCACCTCCGAGTGTTTGAGTTGTTTTGGAATATAAAAAAGCACCCCGAAGGATGCTTTAGTTAAAAATTCAAGTTTGTAAATGCACTTGTCATAGATTTTAAATCTTCTTGTTTCTGTGTTTCAGTCTCAATTTTGATGTAATTTACATTATCTAAGTTGATAATTTGGTTATCTTTTTTAAGCCATTTGTCTGCTTGCTTTAGAGCAATGGAGAAATCATAACTTGCATCGTTCTCCTCTTCGATTTCAATCTTATCGCCATTATTCATGTGAAATGCAATATAAAACTTTTCCAATATTTTCACCCCCCTTTTGTCCATTATAAGGAAAAAGGAGGAAATTGCATACAACATAAACCATCAACATATATTTTTAAATAAAGGGGGAACTAGGAGGTGATCTGTTGATACTCTTCTTGATTTTTTTCATAATTATACAAATAAAGAATGGCCCGTATATAGAGATAAATATATACCGCTAATACTGGCCCAGTTTTTATTACCCCGGACGGATTTTCAGTGTGACGTCTCGGGGTCCTTAATAAATATATATTAAATTTATTTATAAAAATGCTTAAAGTAGAAAAATTCGCTTATATAAAAACCTAAGGTTTGCAAAACGAGGATAAAAGAGGTTAGTGTAACTCAACCGCGCCGACCTCCCTCCCATTTTAGCAAGCAGATTTTTGATTTTGCAATTTTGTTTCGTTTGTACCATTTGTAACATTTGGAACATAATTGACTAATTTATCGATTATACTTTCTCTTAATCGGCTTATATGTGAATGAGATAGTCCCATGTGCATGGCAATCCAACGATAGCTTTTCCCCTCTAATAGCCAATGTAACACCTCGGATTCACGGTCATTATCGATAACATGTAATCTATCTTGAATAATTGATATCTTAGCCTTGTACCTATTTATTACTTTATACCTTTTTTCCCGTCTTACAATTTCACGGTAAATCGGATCGCCTGTTATTCCCTGCGCTTTTGGCATTCCAGCTGCATCGCCATATTGAGCTGTTAAACCTTCTCCTGCATCCTTCATGGAATCATTCAAAATTTTAATTGAGTTAATCATCCAGTGATAATCTTTCAATATATTTTCAATGTCTTTTCTATTCATTTATAAGCTCCACCTTTCCCCCGATGTAAAATCTGTCTATTCATCCCCATTAAGTCGCGCAATTCACGTTGGGAAAGCTTTTCAGAATATCTCTTATTTGGCTTCCGTTTAACTGGCTTGCATTTCCTTTGCTCTTTCACCTGCATATGGTTCTTCTTCCATTGCTTCAATTGCTCTTGAAATGATTTCTGCATACCCTTGTCCCCTTCCAAGTAAAATAAAAAAGGGCACAAATCACCACCGCGAATTACTCGCATGAATGAAATGTGCCCTCGGTTTTTCCGATAAGCTTATTTAATTATTAAACGTTACATTTGATAGCCTAACTTCTTTTAGTTCATCATTCATCTTCACTACTGCTATTGGGTAAGCAATTACTCCCCCACGATGACCTCCTACCATAGGGGAAGGATCTATGACATTTGAATACTGAAAAACTCCAATAAATTCTGCTTCAACGAATTCAGTTTTTATTTTCACGTAACAATCTTTATCCAATTTATTCAACTCCTTTAAGGATTTTTGTTCAAACTACGAATTGAAATTGTAGCAAAAATCACAAATATTGAAATCAATCATCGGGTGCGGTGGAGCTTTTGGTGATACAAGACAATCTACGCAAAACAGTTCTTTGCAAGCCACACACTCGCCCAAATCTTTAAAGTCTTTTTCCCCTTCACAATTGGAACAATACACTATTAAACACTCCTTTCTTAATGTGGATTTTTCGTCAAAACCTAAAATCTATCTCCAATTTTCCATGACACGGCTTGCCACCTTGCCAGCTAATAATCTGCTTACCATAACCATCTTTAGGAGTAGGGACTTCTTGAATTTCTCCGTCTTTCACGATGTATGTTGCGTTTTTCATTAGGTCAATTTCAACGGCCATTTTATCAACGTTTATTTTCATCCAAGCACCCCTGTGATAAAATTTACTTTTTATGAAACTTATAGGATTCAAGTGCGTATATACTATTATCCAAAACATTCATATCTACCTTAAAAGTCAGGTTGCCGCCTGACTTTTTTCTTTAATTCAAAACATCACTAACCTTTTGAAATATCCAATCAGTATCAACATCTTCGATTGGTGGCATTTCACCTAATCGTTCAAAAACTGTCTTTTTCATTTCTGAAAGCATCCCAGAAAAGTCGGATTGCTTATCAATTGTTCGTTTAATCGATTCACCAACTGTATATAGGAACTTGATTGTGTCCTCTTTTGTTGATGTGATTAGGTGGATTGTTATATCTAGTGGAATATTGAATAACTTGCAACCCGTAGTTACTTCAGATATGTTAATTACTTTTTTTAATGGAATAGCACAAAATCTATATTTCCCCACCTTAATTTCGTGACCAACTACAGGAACCCACTCTTCAAGTGCTAAATAAAATCGCTGTGATTGTTCATTAACTGTAATGTCCATTTCACTTCTCCTTCCTTCATTTTTTATTCGAAATACGCACTAAATACTGAATCCTGTTTTTCTACTCCACCATTCAGCACCCAAAACATTAAATGCAAAATAAGATAAATCTAAATATCCTTCTTCATCTGTCATTTGTTTATAATCAGTATCTGTCATTCCCATTTCCCTTAGTGCTTCAACCTTTTTATCTGTTTCTTTTGTTACTACATATTCAACTTCACCACCTGCAACAGAATAATCAGCAACAGGCATACTATTAATAATTTTCAATTTATCAACAACACTCATTTTATTCCCTCCATTCCTTGATTCGCATTTTTCGTCAAAACAACACCAGTTGTCCGTTTTCCGTACATCGAAATTCAATTTCCTCAACAATCGGATCGCTTTTCTGTGCTTCCGGTACGACTTCCTCAAAATCAGTAAACCAATCTATCGGAAAACAACCTTTAAATTGAGTTAAAGCTTTATCAAAATAGATATTGCAGTGTGTATTCTTTGGTTTGATGTAATATTCAATAAGCTCCAGTCCGGGATAACCTTCCTTACGATACATGTGAGCAAAATAAACCTTTTCTCTATCCAGTTCAGGCATTGCAACATCCTCTTTTTCAATCACCTTGAAATATTTAGCCTGAAAGCAACCAGTATGAGCTCCTTCATTAGGAAATTTAGAAACATAATAGTGTTCCGTTCCATTTGGGAAGAGATAATATTGTTCTCCTTCTGTTAACACCACTGTATTTTCTGTACCGATGCATATACCTTGTAACATCAGCTCACCTTCTTCCAACCAGCACGTAATCTGCTATTCAAATCGTGCTTTTGCAAAGGTTCATAAAGGTAAACAGCTTGTCCATCTTCAAAACGAAAGAGTAAGTACCATTTGCGCTTACGTTTTCGGTTTGCCAATTTTCCTCGCCCTCGCTTTCTTTCGCGGTTTCGCCTTTAATTTCTTTAGCTCTTCTAAGTCCATCCATTTGCCTAATTTCTCTTCAAAAGTGATTAGGGATAGATTATAAGGGTAAAGCTTTTCAAACAGCTTACGCTTAATTTTGAAAGCCTCAGTCTCTACTCCTTTGACATCGATTACCTCAATGGATCCATCTAAGTTAGTAATCTCGAAATCTGCGACATATTCAATCTTACGGAATGACTTACCGTTCTTTTTGAAAGCTTCCTGCAGCAAGTATCTTGGTTGAAGCTTGAATGATTTAATTTGTTTAGCCTGTTTGAGCCATTTCAATTGCTGATAGTATTTTTCTTCGGCTTTACTATCAAATTTGTGGCCATCAGCATACACGACTTTATTTCCGTACTTTTTAGCTTGCATTGTTCTTCAAATCCATTTTCAATTGATTTTCGTCAGCATTGTCCTTCAGTTTTTCAAGCTTTCTTTCACAAACAGGACCAATACCCCTCTCGATGCTTTTCTTGCTCTTTAATGGGCGATTACAAACTGGACAGTTCATTCAATTCCCTCCTAAAACCATCTATGTGAATCTGTTTGAATATCAATTTCGCGAAATGAAGCAAGCACCAACTCATATTTCAGTTCCTCGTAGTTGCAATCTGTGATGCTTGTCCCACTTTGCGTTGTAGTCACACCCAGCCGTCTCAACTCATCCAAAACAAAGTTTCTTTTTGCTTGCTCATTTGTCATTAGGCCGTTGCCTCCCTTTATTTCAAAATAGCGATTGTTGCTTATAACCAAACTCTGCAGCATTAGGATTAATCCAGAGAACCTCTTGTCGCTTAGCTCCACCTTCAGCTGATACACTCTTTGTTTCCCTGTACCAATCTTTCAATCTCTTATCGTATAAAGGATGAGCATATCCTGAAAGAAGAACGGGTCCTGGATGATTATCTAATACTTCCAGTAATTCAATATGATCGTCTAAAGTCATTTCATGTTTATAGTGACGTTTTGTTCTAGTTTCAATGATGTAAGGAGGATCTGCATAAATCAAAACTCTTTCTCTTTTATACCGTTCAATTAACTTAACTGCAGGCTGATGTTCGATTTGTGCTTCCTTTAATCTATTAGCGACCAGTAAAATTTTATTCGGAAGCTTTCCCCATTCTTTTGCAGTATTTGGACCGTTAAAGTTAATTAAACTTCTCCATCCTGTTCTGTCACTTGTTTTTGCTCCTATAGCTTGCCAACAACGTACTAAGAACCTTCTAGCATCTTCTAAATCATTACCTGTTTGTCCCTCATAGGATGAATAATATTCCTCTCTAGAAAATGGAGTCCATTCAATTCTTTCTGCTAATTCAAATGGGTGATCTCTAATAACCCTAAAAAGATTAACAACATTACTATCTAAATCATTTATAGTTTCAATCCCTGAAGGTTTCTTGTTAAAAAAGATTGCTCCGGATCCAAAGAAAGGTTCTAAATATGTTTCATGGTCAGGCATTTTGCTAATTATCCAATCTGTCATACTCCACTTACTACCTGGATAATGCAATATTCTTGGTATGGTCATTTATCACGCACCCTCCCTCGTCATTTTGACCATAAATAAATCAAGTTCCTGTGTACCAACAAATTTACGCTTATTACCCGAATAACCATCCATTACGTAATCAAATTGTTTAGATGATGTCTTGATTGTTCGAATAGGAGTTGCACAAACATATCCGCGTTTTTCTAATTCTTGTACTCTTTTGACCAACTTTAATTTATTCCAATCCTTGAGAATAACGCTGCCGCCTTTCATGCTCCTTCATCCTTTGACATTTCTTTGCCAAATTGAGCTTTAACAGAGATATGTATCTGCTCTAATTCAGTTAAGGTTAATTCGTATAACTGTTTATTGTCAGGAGTTTTAAAGTATCCGTAACGCAAAAGCTCGTTCTTTAAATAATCCTTTCGTTGTTCAACTGCTTGCGATAGCTTAGTAGCTTGTGTGTTCATATATTCACCCACTTTTCTGTTCTTTATAGTTTTTTATACGTCCAAACAGCTTTGCTTTTTCTGCTTCGAATGCAGCAATTTCTTCTGGTGTATAGTTTCTTTTTTGAGGTTGTTCGCTTTCCTTACCCATCCATTCAGGTTTTTGTTCAGTACGAATTACTTTTGCGAATCTTGAAGACTGATTCCCTATTGGCTTATTTTCAAGATTAATGGCATCTGTAACACTCTTAACCCCGTTCTTACGCCAAAAATTCAGTTTATTAAATACAAACCGCCAGGTTCTACCATTTCCACGAGCTGATATTGTTATTGCTTCCAGAATTACTTTTTGCGGTTCAGTAAAACCAAAGTTTTGAATAATGTCGTCTAGATCATCACTAAGGGTTTTATTTAATCCACCTGGAGAAACAATTTGATTATCAATTAACGACTGAATAATTTCAGGTGTGCCGTCATCATCTTTTAATTTAAATAATTTACTTTCTTTTTCTTTTATTTCTTTTACTTTCTTTTCTTTTATGGCATTGCCTTCGCATTGCGTTTGCATTGCACCTGCATTGCTAGTGCTTTGCTTTTTTTCTTCGTTAGCAGAAGCCTTGTCTTTACTGGATTTTTTCCAACGAGCTTCAGCTGCCTTCCTTGCCTTTTCTGACTTTTCACTTTTAAATTCCATCCTTCTTAAAAGTGACTCAGACCAAAAATATTCTCCGTCTGAATGCAACAATTTGAACTCGTTTATGCAATCTGATACAAAGCTCTGCATTGCATCTGCGTTGCATTGCGTTTGCATTGCTAATGCATTCCACACGTATTTTGTGATTTCAATTTTGTGATTTTCTTGCTCACGTAACATCTCAATAATGATCCAGTACCAACCATATCCCTCAGATCCATATACACTTCTCATTGATAGTATTTTTGGGTCATGCCTCGCATTGCTGTCGTGTGAAAAGTAATATGCTTCTTTGGACATATCACCTCGCCTCCTCTTTCGTGCCCTATTTCTTTTTACAGATTGCTTTCATACCTTTGATTGATACAAGCTCCAAATGTGGGAAATAAAGCTTTATATACCCATGAACTAAGCTAGTGAAATACTCTTTTTTATTAGGAGCATCTTTCGCTAAATAATAGTGTTCTAGTAAAATATCAACTTCAACTTTATCCTGGGACATGAACAACCTTCCCTGTTAATTGTTGTATTTCTCTCTTAAATAGTTCAGCATTGCTATTTGAATCACTTAAATGGAGCAACCAGATTTCTTGTACCTTTGAGAGGTCATTTACCCTCAGAAACTCTTTGAAGTTTTCTAGGCTAAAATGAGACCGTAGAAGACGTTTCTTCATTACTTGTGGTACCTTTCCACTCATAATGTTTTCATTGAGTATTTCTAAAGAGTAATTACACTCAACTAAAAGGTGTGTAATGCCTTTGAACTTGTATTTGATGTAATAGGTATCAGTTGCGAATAAAAGCTTCTCACCGTCTTTATTAGCTAGCAAAAACCCTAAGGGTTCAGATACATCATGTTGAACATCGAAAGGTAATATGGTCCATGTGCCAATTTTGAACTGTTGTTTTGCTTGAATCTTTTTAATCCGATGATGCTGCACGTTTATAGCTTCAGCTGTACCCTTTGACATGTAACAATCAATGCCTGATTTCAGGACATCTTTAATTGATTTGCAATGATCACGATGCTCATGGGTTACTAAGCAAGCAGCAATGTCAGACATTTGAAAATCCAGACCTTCTTGAATCTCCCGATAGTTGATGCCGCATTCCAGTAGAAGGGGAGTATGACCGTCTGTAACACGGTAACAATTCCCCTTTGAACTAGATGCAAGTGCTGTTACCTCAATCAAAATCCTGGACCGCCCTGGTCAAAATCAAAAGCACTTTGTTTTTGTGGTGGTTCCTCATTTCTAATCTGTTCAGGTTCGTCTTGAACTTCACTGTATTCGATATCAATAATCTCTGAATTAGCATTTTCCTCAATTTGTTGCTGTACCTCTGTTTCAGGAGTCACATCCACACGTTCATTTTCGTACTCATTTTCAGTTGATTTATTAATTGCTTCTACAAGTAGATCGCTATCATCACTTGTATTAATAAAGGCTTTGGCAGCTCGATTTATAACTGTACGTTTAGCCATTTCTTGGGGGAAATTTTTGTGCACCCTTTGTGAAGTCTTACTTTGACCCCACGCTGCGTCAATTTCTTTTCTCGTCATAACCGTTAGCAATTCTTCATCATCTATTGTTTTTACAACTGCATATGCACCTAAAATTTCGTTATCCCGATTCAAGAAATTCGTTTCGTGTTTAAGCAACTTTTCTCTACCACCAACAATTTCATAATCGAACACATCACCTTCAAAAATTACGTTTGCCCAAATATCCTTTACATTGGTTAATCTTTTAAGTACTGCTTGAGTACCAAAATAAGAACGATTAAGTTGTAACTGATTGCCGTACACAATGAAATAGCACTGCGTCTTAGCTGGGCTCAACCCTTGGACAACCATATCTAGTAAAGAGTTAGCAATTGATTCCCTTGTACAAACTTCTAATGCGGGTTTACCACTCTTGTCTTTTACCTCACGCAATTTAAAGAACGCACTTTTTAGAGCATTACTTGCGTTGTAGTTTGCAGGAAGTTGCAATCCTTCATCTTGCAATCTTCCTAAACTACGATTTACGTCATCCGTTATATCTTTTTGGATTATTGCCACTTGTTTAGTACTCATCAGATTGCCTCCCTATTTAATTGTCTTGGATATTCCACTCTAAGCTTCTTATCAGCTTCCGAAACTATTAAGCTAATAACCTGTGACTCAATATCTATTAACTGTGTAACAGCCTCACTGTTATCAACAAAGATTGGAGCTGATACACCGTAGTGTTCAGAAAGTGTATTTATAATATCTAGGCCGACATTGATACGTGCTGCATTATTTAAGCCACCAGAGTAAGGAACACCGTTGAATGTTGTTTCGCATATTTCTTCAAGACCACCATTAATGTTAGTTTTGAAAAGATTGAAACGAGCATATTTGAATTTAGAATTGATTTTCTCCTCGAGTAGATTTACCTTTGTACGGATAAACTCTTCTGTAAGGAATAACTGTTGTTCGATGTCCTCAAATTCCTTAGCAAGTTCTTTCTCTTGGTTCTGTAGTTCCATCACACGTTTTTCAACTAATTGAACATGGGCAAATTTTGCTTTCTCTTGCTCAAGCTTTGCAATTTCTGCTTTATAGCCATGGATGGCTTGCTTAACTGATTCAGCTGCAGTAAAAGTAGATTTTTTTAATTCTTCAATAGATTGTTTAATAGTATCAATTTGCTTTTGTTTTGCTTGGTATTCAGGTGATTGAGTAACATCAGTAACAGTTGATTTAATTTCCTCAATCTCCTCTTGAATTGATTGAACGATTTTCTCTTGCTCAGTGATATCTTTATCATGCATCTCTAAAGCAACTTCTTGAGATACGATCTCTTCTTTAACATGTTCTAATTCCTCAGCTAGCTGTTTACCTTCTTGCTGAATCTTTTCTAACTTCTCTGCCTTTTCTAGATTGAAACGGCTAATGGATTCTTCAATTTGTTCTGCTGGTAAGTCTTGTCCGCATGTAGGGCAAGAAGTTTGATGATGTTCGAAAGTTTCCTCATTTACGCTAAACCAATGAGCCCTAAGGTTTTTAATTGCTGTTTCTTTGGCACTAGCTTGCATTCGAAATGACTCAAGTTCACGCTCATTTATCTTTCTGTTATGTTTTAAAGAATCTAATTGGCTCTTAGCTTCATATAGAAGTGTTTGCTTTTCGTTAGTTTTACTGAAATTAGCTTGTTGATGGTCATTCTTTATATCCATTAACTCCATTTCAGCTTCACGTAATTGCTTTTGTTTTTCAGTTACTTCTGATCCGTTTTGAATACGAAGTAATTCTTGTTCTTTACCATCAACTTGGCTTTTAAAGAATGTAATCTCTTCATGAATTTCTTGTTCATCGAGTTCAGAAATGTCCGGTACCGTTCTTTGAACCTCATCGATTCTGACAGGAATGCGATCTAATTCTTTATTAATTTCTGAACGCTTAGCAGCAATCATTTTTCTATGTTCTTCGATGCTTCTATTTCCTAGAATACTTGGAAGCTTTGCCAATTTTGTGTTACTAGAAATTACTTCTTCATCTGTAATATCGCCACATATATCTAAAAGAATTTCACGACGTTTTTGCCAATGTAATTGTTCATTGAAGTAAGATGGTGACGTTAAAAGTTTGAAAATATCCTCTTCAACAATCGATGCAACTTTATCAGTAAACTCCTTCTTCTTAGCTGGTACTCCATTAATGTAATAGTTTGTAGTATGTCCACTAAATTCTGCTTGGGCAGCTCCGCGTTTCTTTGTCCATTTTTCGGCGAATACTTTACGAAGAGAAAGTTCTGTTCCATCAATTAGAAAAACTCCTTCTACTTCATGTTCTAAGCCTTTTAAACTCCTTCCATTACTTAACGTCTTAATTTGGAAATCTTTACGATTTTGACTATCCTTATCAAACAAAAGCCAGATAAATCCATCGAATAGCGTTGTCTTGCCAGTCGCATTATCACCATAGACTTTTACATTTTCAGCTTGTAAATCCAGAGTAAAATCACGGACTCCTTTAAAATTTTCGAGAACTAGTTTTACCAACTTAATTTGGCGCATGCAATTTCCCCTCTTTCTTTAATTTTCCTAACTCTACATACAAGTTGAATTGTTCCTTAGATTTGAATTGGAACACCGGTAACCCACTTGCCTTGATTGTGATCTGTCCTCCTGCAAGTGCCAAACGACGTTGGTCTGCTTGATTAAAAGGGACTTCAATCATTTTCCTTCAACCTCCATTTGAATTTTTTAGAGGGATCCATTAAAATAAATGTAAGTTTTCATATTCAATGAATCCCAAAAGCTCACTCTACCCAGTGGGCTTTTTTGATGCTTATTCGCATCATCACAGCCAGGAATATAAACTCGGGGGACAGTAAGTTACTCTATATTCCTAACTGTGATGACAAGAACAAGAGTTCTTGCCTTTAAATGTTATAGAATGATATAATGTTATTAATCGAATGGGTTTTGATTAGGCAGTTGTGGTACGAACACAACTGTTTATTTTTTTGTATCTGCGATAATGTCTAAAACCCACTTGGCAGCTAACCTATAGGCTTGTTCTTTTCCGAGGAAGAATCCTTGAAGATTTACATCATTGTATTTTTTAATGTTTTCCGAGGCATCCTCAGCAAGGTCTTTAAATGTTCCAACTAAATTTTTTAATGAATCTTCTAAATTCATTTCTTCTCACCTGACTTTTTTCTATCGAATGAACCAATCATTACACCCAATGAGCCAACTGTGAAAACTAAAATAAAAACAGTAAATACATCAATCATTGTTTTATAAACCTCCTTTGAATTAGCTTCAGTTTGTGTTGTGTCCACATCTTCATCCAACTGATACCATACTCCTTGCAAAGAATAGCGACATAATGTGTTAATGCAGTAATTGCATCGATGCATTCCTGAATAGAGTTTTCAATCGTTTTAATAGATGTTGGATCCAATGTGTTAGGATTAACTAAGATTTTTTTATTCGCTTCTGCAACAGCTTCCAACGCTTCATGTAACTCTTCTTTTGTTTTCATTGAGACGCTTGTTCTATGTAAATCAACTGCGTCACCATCCAACTTAGCTACTCCCCATTTTGTATATTCATGCGCTGCTTCAATTGCTGGGAATGGATTATTATGTTCCTCTACGAAATAGTTAGCTATATTCGGTTGTACTTTATATCTGCCATTTTCTTGTTGAGAGATTGCTTCACGAGATTCATAGATTTCAAAAGAAAGTTGTTGTTGTGTCAATCGTTCTTCAACCCTAGCTTCCTTAACCGCTTTTGCTGCCCTACCATTTTTCATTTCAAGACACCCCCCTTCTACCGTTGAATTTTGTAAAATTCTGTAGAATTAAGGTCATGATACTTTTCTAGGTATCCAATTTTCTATGTAGCGAAGGGCAGTTTGTAATTCCTTTCGTTTTACATCCTTATAACTAGCAACACCGAATCTATCTTTGATTTCTCGATAGAGCTCACGAAATAGTTTTGGTCTCTCTTTTGGGTCTTTGCAGACTTCATATACCTTGGTTGCTACACCTTTTTGAAGTCTGCGTTGCTCCCCATAATCAAGAGTGATTTGTTCATCAACTTTTTGATCAACTTGCGTAATGAGTTTTCTAATCTCGTGCTGCTCTACTTTAATTGCCTGTGTATCTTCTACTAGGTCAGCTGTTGTACGAAGAACAGTTACTAGTGCCTGGTCTTTTGATAAAGGTGTTACTTTGTTTTGTTCAATATGCTCACGCATTTTTTTAAACTCCTGAAGGAATTTCACTTTCATTTTCATTGCTTCAGGTGTTACGTATGACATTGCAATTAAAGTGAACGCATCTTCTGTTAGATTGAATTTTTTATACTCTCTTGTTCCTGATTGATATGACGATAACGCAAAGTTGCGTTTTCCAAATTCATGTTCATTTGCTTCATAAAGCTTATTAATTTGAACTTCAATATCTCTAATAACGTCTGAGTGACGTTTAGCAAACACTTCAGCGACTGTAAGACTATCTGTAACGACTTGATTATTTTCAATAAAGACTAATTGATTCATTAGATTGCCTCCTGACTGATTTTAGATTCTTGTTCACGGATCCAAGCGTCGATTGTTTCAACACTAAACAAAATGCGACGACGGATTCTAAAATGTGGTATTTGTTTTTCTCTTACCATGTTGTAAATCGTATCTGGATGAACACCTAGATATTCAGCAACACCTTGAACTGTAAGTTTTTTGTTACCCATGATGGACCCCCTTATGCTGATTGTATTGATTTTCGACTCGTTTCGCGTACTCTGTCTTCAAAAAAAAGAGTCCATTCGAAACCAAGTACATTAGCTATCTTTTTTGCGTTATTAACACTTGGGTTACGATCGCCTTTTTCAATAGATGCATAAGTTGTTCTAGCAATTTCAGCCTTTTTTGCAACTTCTTCTTGAGTTAGTTCCAATGAAACCCTGAAATCTGCTAGCCACTCTCTATATGATGCCTTTTTAGGCATATTATCCACCTCCATACGCTTATCGCGTCATCTTATGACATTAATATACTACGCATTTAGTGTATAGTCAATACAAAATTACTCTTTTTGTGTAATTTATTTAATGACGCTTATTGTGGAGTTATAATTATAAGTAAATTATAGTCAAGGAGAATAACCATGGCTTTCGAAGATAGATTGACGTCTCTTAGAAAAGAGAAAAAATTAACTCAGCAGGATATGGCCACTAGGCTTGAAATAGCTAGGACTACATATGCATCTTATGAGCAGGGTCATAGGCAACCAGATTTCGATACATTAAAAAAGATTGCTGAATTTTTTGATGTTTCAATTGATTACTTATTGACTGGTAATGAGAGTTCAAATTCACCTGATGAGATGTGGGAAGAGTTCTTGGATCCGAAAACCCAAATCTTTTTTAAGGATTTAAAAGATGCTCCAGAAGAAAAGATAGAAGAGTTAATACGCTTTTGGGAATTCATTAAGGAGCGAGACAAAGATAAACAGTAAAGGCGGATCAATATCATGGCTAATAAGTTCACAAAATTAAATTATCGATTTGGAATAATTGAGTACCCCGTTACCCTGAAGGAAATGGAAGAAATAACTTTAGAATTTCCGCAAACTGAAAGAAAATTTTATGAATTTGCTATAAAGGATTTAAAGAAAGTTATTAAAGAAGATGAAAATATTTTTTCATTTACTACTGCGGATCCTAAACTAACTAAAACGGGATTTTTAGTCGTAACAGATAAACAAATTGTACTTGTTTCCATGAAAGGTGGTTTATTTGGTGGAGCTGAATCTGAGGTTGTTAAATATTCTGATATAGTCGAAGTGGATTTTGACATAGCTCCAGACCCATTCGGTATGGCTCAAATGGAATTAGGTATTCTTAATTTGAAAATTAAGAGTGGATTTGGTAGCAAGAAAAGAACTATAAGAAATATACCTAAAAATAGCTTGGATTATATTGTTAAGTTAATCAGAGAAGGTTCTAACGGAGGAATTCAAATTGACAATAAACAAGATTCAGCTATTCAGGAAACTGAGTCCCCTTCTACCTCAAGTGTGGCGGATGAAATTAAAAAACTTGCCACTCTTAGAGACGAAGGAATACTAACTGAAGAAGAATTTAATGCAAAAAAGAAACAATTACTTGGAATTTAATCACCATTCAGCCTATATAGGCTTTTCTTTTTAATCATAAAACCGAACATACATTCTTAAAAAGAGGGTCAATTTATGAAATATCAAACTACTATTATAGAAGATTGGGTAAAAAACTTTTATTACAGCATTGATATTTATCAACCGAGACAACTTGATTTAGAAGAAATTGCAGCACGTTTAGGAATCTTCGTACATTATAAAAATTTTTCAAGTAGAGTTTATGCTGGTGAAATCATTATAGATAAAAGATTAAGTTTACAAGAACAATGGGAAGATTTTGGACATGAATTATGTCATGTATTACGCCATTATGGTAATCAAACATATATGACTATTTCATTTTTAGAACATCAGGAGGCACAGGCGAATAACTTCGCTCTCCACTTTTGTGTCCCCACATTTATGCTATTAAGAAATGAAATTATAAACTATTTAAATATAGAGGATGGCATTACATTTGTTACTGAGACATTTAATGTGACTGAAAGTTTCGCAAAGAAACGACTATTGCATTTCCGTAACCAATTACAACAAGCTGAGTCTGATAAAAAGTTTAGGCTCTACATGAATAGACTTTATCCAAAAGCAAGTCCTGAAAATTGGTCTGATGAGACAAAATCTTTACTGGACAAGCTTAATAGACAAATAGAAAAGAAAAAACCATTACAAGGAGTTTGATATTTGTGCCTAGACAGCGAGTATATTATGACTATTTTGAGGGTAAAGAAGTTCCTTTTTGGTATGTATTAACCTTTAAATATCAAGAAATCCCTTGGGAACAAGATGCTTATTATTTTGAGGTTATTGCACCGTTTGAATACTTTGGCCGTGATGAATTTGATGATTCGATAATGAGCGTATCTATTAATATTGAAGACTTACTAATTAATAATCTCCACGAATGCAACTTAGGATTAAATTTAAATCGCATTAAAGAGAGAATTCTAAAACATGGAATAGAACCCTATGAAGTTAGTCAGTTTATTATTCAATTGCCAGATATAGAGGAAGTACTAAAATTACTACCGAATGAAAGAAAAGCTTCTTTTATTCTTATCTAAGGAGGAGTACTATGTCTAATATCCGCCAAAGAGGAGAACGGTCTTTTTTACTAACTGTTGAAACAGGATATGGAGTAAAAGGGAAAAGAAATCGTGAATATAAAACGATAAAAATTGAAGATAATTCACTATTAAAGACAAAAAAGAAGTTAAAGGATTTTCTAGAAGCTGAGTATCACAAGTTTAAAGCAGAAGTTGAAGCAGGTAAATATATTGCACCTGAAAAAATGACGTTAAAAGAATTTTCGGTAGACTGGGAACAAAAGTACGCTATCAAGGAATTAGGAGCTACGACACTAGCTAACTACCTAAATCATTTGGAAAATCACATTTTACCCGCATTAGGTCATAAACGTATTGATCAGATTAAACCTATTCATATAATTGATATGTTAGATGGAATGAAAAGAGTCAAAAATCCTGAAATTCCTTTGAGTGAAAGGACTAAACAAGATACCTACTTAGTCA
Source organism: Metabacillus sp. RB-C-LZQ-3-1 (assembly GCF_058315175.1). Taxonomy (NCBI): domain Bacteria; kingdom Bacillati; phylum Bacillota; class Bacilli; order Caryophanales; family Bacillaceae; genus Metabacillus; species Metabacillus sp. RB-C-LZQ-3-1. The sequence goes on from NZ_JBZFLI010000017.1 coordinate 52,692, forward strand.
TTAGGAATGTAATGACAAGAGCCGTAGAATGGAAACTAATTAAGGAAAATCCAGTAAATAGTGTTAGAAAGCCAAAAGTTAAGGATGATGATGATAAGATCGTAAATGTTTATGATGAGGATGAAGTTGAAAAGATGTTCATTGCTGCAGAAAATGAACCTTTTCATTGGAGGATGTTTCTGACGTTAACACTTGCAGCTGGTTTAAGGAGAAGTGAGTGTTTAGGTTTGGAATGGTCAAAGGTGGATTTGGATGATAATACACTAGATATTACTCAAGTTATTGTAAAAGGAAAATACGGACCTGTTCTTAAAGGACCGAAGTCAAAAAAATCTAAACGATTGATCTCGCTTCCTGATTCAGTAGTCAGTGAACTCAAAGATTATTATCTACATTGGAGAAAAGAGAAACTGCAATCAGAAGACCTTTGGATAGAAGAAGAGCATAAATGGCTTTTCTGCAATTTAGATGGAACACACTTTTATCCTGATACTCCTACAAAATGGTGGAGAAGATTTACGGAAAGAACAGGTATTAGGTACATTAAACTTCATGACCTTCGTCATACTTCTGCAACCTTATTAATCAATCAGGGTGTGCATGCAAAGATTATTTCTGAACGTTTAGGTCACTCCGATATAAGAGTAACAATGAACACTTACGGTCATGTATTAAGGAAAGCAGATCAGGAGGCAGCAAATAAGTTGGATGGTCTTTTCTCTAAAAAACAAAAAACTACTATAATATGAATATTGTCGCCAAATTGTCGCCGAAAACTGGCGACAACATTCATATTTAGTCCAATTTAAACCATAAAGCATCCTAAGAACCTTTTGATACAAAAGGATTAACCCAAGAACGTCCGTTCCCTTCCTGATATGCCCTATGCACTGGCAGCGTAGAGGTCAGGGGTTCGAGCCCCCTATGCTCCATACTTTGAAACACTCTTTCTATTTCTGGCAATTCCAGAATAAAGAGTGTTTTTTTATGTTATTTGACTTTCGGACAATCGAAATCAATCTTTGACTTTTCTCTAAGCCACCTTCGATAAATGAACAAAACAACTAGAATAAATCCTACGTAAATGAAAAGGACTTGAAGAAATGTTTGAGCAGAAGTAAATAATTGGTTTCCTAAAAAGGCGTAAACAATCATTGCTGGAACTTGACCAATAGCAGTTGCAAGAAAATATGTTTTAAACGACATCGGACTTAACCCGGAATAAATATTGATTACTGGGGGTGGGATAATATAAATGATCCGAGCCAATAATACAGCCAAAAAAGGACTTCGATTTATTGTTTTATTTAAATATTCAAACCCTTTGAAGCGAGTGACATACTTTTTTAATTCATTAATAAAAAAATAACGTGCAAAAACAAAAAAGATAATGGCTGCGCCTACTGAACCAAACCAGTTAATAATACTCCCAATCAAGATGCCATATTTCACTCCCATTATTCCAGCAAATACTGAAAAAGGAAAAATAGGAAACACACTAAAGATTATAGATAGAAAAAACATCATGGGGATTTGTGATAAATCACTGTCATTTAGCCAAGTTAATAAAAAATCTTTGAAATAAAATGCAATCACAAGGATCATTACATATATTATTCCAAAAATTAATCCTTTTTTCATTGATGTAACCTCCATGGTCTGTTTAACATGGGTGATGCAATTGTCCTGCTGCAATGGACATTATTAAAGTACATTTAAAGGAAGCAATGAAATTCATGCATACGTCTCTCATTTATTCTTCTCTACACTCTCAATTATATCCAGATAAGATTTTACTCTATTTTGTTTTACAGAGTTTATTAATGAAAATATTTCTCTGGTTCGTAGAGGTAAACTCTGCACTTCCCCATGTTCCATCATCAAAAAAACCCTTATTTATTTATTAAGGGTTTTTGATGTCTTTATTCCATTAAAACAAATCAATCAACAAAAAACATTGATCATCACTCTGGTGATAGGCAAAGTTTGTGTTATCCATTGATTGGATTATATCCTCTTTAAGTTCATGCATTGGTTTTGTTTCATTATCTAATAGTAATGGTTTTAAATGATTAAAGCCAAAAGGATCTGTCACTCCATCGGTATATAAAAGTACCCTGCTCCCTTTTTGATAAGGAATTGTTCTTGTTTTGAATTGTGTTCCTTCGAATGTTCCGATTGGAGGAACGGAAGAATTCAACTCTTGTATTCCCATGGAATTTTGCAAAAAAGCAGGTGGATGTCCAGCGTTAATAAAGTCTATCTTTTGTTCCTTTGTATCTATTAATAGATACATAGCTGTACAGTAATGCCGAGCCTCTTCATTATTTTGAAAAAGATTGTGCAAATGTTGGTCCAATTCTTTAACGACGATTTCAGGATTTCCTTCTTTTGAGATTAATCGTTGAAACAGTGATTGGACGGACATCGTAATTAGTGCTGAAGAGATACCGTGCCCCATTACATCGAGTATGATAATTCCATAACGATATTTGTCAATCTGATAGACCCCGTAGATATCCCCAGATAATTCCCGAGATGCTTTATAAAATGCTTCGATATGTATAAATTCATTACTGATTGAATCCGTTAATGTTGTCTCTTGTATTTTTCTAGCAAGCTCTAATTCTTTTTTTGTTTCTATCTTGTACTTTTGGTTTTGCTCATTTAACTTTAGTAATTCAGATTGTTTTTCTTTTAAGGACTTTAAAGCAATTTCTAGATCTGAAACAGCTTTGTTTTTTGCCAATAGGGCTGCTTCAGCCTCTTTCTTAGCTTCAAGCAGGGCGTTTTCAAATTCATGGCGTTGTCGAATAGGAATCATGATACATTCTATAACAGTTTCATTTTGACGTATCTTGGCCTGAGCGTTCAAAAGAACGGGAATTTCTTTTCTAGACTTTGATTCTAACGAAAGATACATCTCCTCTACCTTCTTATTAACCTTTATAAGAGGAACAAAATAAAGCTGATAAAAAAGCTGAGCTGATTTCGTGAAGATTTTATTAATATGTTGACCAGTTAGTTGAGATATGCTGTAATTTAATTCCCCTAATAATGTTTGGTTACTTGATAAAATGATTCCATCTTCCGATAACGTTAGAAATCCACCGGGTGCATGGTTCAACTGTTCATCCATTAAGTTTGGTCTCCTTGATTTTATTGTTTGACAGTTGCACTTAGGTATTCTTGAATAACTTCAATTGTTTCCTCAGGGTGACTCATATGCGGACAATGTCCAGTTGCTTTTAATTTTTTATAATGACTATATGGTAAATGATTTTTAAGATATTCTCCTACTTCTGTCGGAGCAATAATATCGTTAGAGCATTGCATAATGAGAGAAGGAACAGATACTTTTGATAAATCCCCACGATTGTCTGCAAAAAAAGCTGCTTCAGCAAACTGACGAGCAATGAGGGGGTCAGTAGAGCAAAAGCGATCCTCAAGCTCCTTTGTTAGATAGGGCCGATCCGGATTATTCATGACAGTTGAAGCAAACATATTTGCCCATCCAATATAGTTTTTTTCCATCATATCAATTAACCCTAACAGATCCTCTTTTTCAAAGCCACCATAATAGGACGGAGGATCGTTTAGATAATATGGGGAAGGTCCGATCATGATCAAATGAGAAAAATAACTTGGCTTTGCGATAGATGCTAACATCCCGATCATACTGCTAACCGAATGCCCAACAAATATTGATTCCTTTAAATCTAACGCAGCACAAATCTCTAATAGATCCTGAACATATCCTGATAATGTATGATATCGATTTCTATCGTATGACTGAATATCGGATTTTCCCAGACCGACATAATCAAACAAGATAACTTGATACTCCTGTTTAAATGCATTTGCAACTGATTTCCAAACCGTTTGATCACAATTAAAACCAGGTGCAAAAATGATTGATTTTTCTCCAGATCCTTCTATTTGCACATTGTTACGTAACAAGATATCTTGATTCATATAATGTTCCTCCCTAATACATTCCTACCTACATCTTACCATGTCATTTTCCAATATAGCTTTCTTTTGTGGATATAATTGGATTAGGTTGAGTTACACGATTAAAATTTAAGCGGATATAGAAACCATACAGAAAAACGCCCCTTTTTGAAAGGGGCGTTCGTCGTAAATATTGATTATCGAGCATTTGGAAAGGCTCTTTGTACCATCTCATTAAATTCTTCAAACAAACCGCGAACAGGCTTACCACTTTCGATCTTTTCTCCATAATCACCCATACGATCAACAAAGTCGGGATTACTTGAAACAAATACATTTTGTATATTGTTATCAGTTTGTTTCACTTGATCAGAAATTTTGTTTTCAAGTTCTCTTCTTACATCACCTTTTGAATTATCCTCTAATACGACTGCGACATATGCGTTTCTATTAGTCACAATAATATTTGCATCTCGAACTTCATCCAAATTTTCAATTTTATTTTGAGCTTCATCTGCTACTTGCATTCTTGTATTATCGTTTGTTCCGACATTTCGTATATTGTTATTCCGGTTATTTACGTTTGTCGTATTAGTAGTCGTATTATTGTTTGCATTACCTTGGTCATTGGCTCCATTGTTCACACCACAACCAGCTAACATAGTAATAGCACAGACAAGTAAGGAAATTCTTTTTAATGCTTTCATCCTGTTCCCTCCTAAATTGAATTTACAAAATTAGGATTGCCTGTTACTACTATTGTATGTAGATAATGAACAACCAATATTCTCCACAAACTGTGTTTACACTTATTGTTGTTGATATGTAACATGAATTTGACTGCTTGGTTTTCCCGCGCTAAACCTTAACAGTTGATCCCTTTTCAAATTTACACAAAATCTGTAGTTCCTTCTTAAACTTCCTCATAATAAATGATACTTTGTTTTTTCTTTTTAAAGCATATGAATATTATGATGGCACCATTTATACCAAGAATCCAAGCTAAGCTGTGAATGAAAATGGCAGTGACCATAGCATAATGATAAATTGTGTGCCAAGGCGATCCAAACAAGTAACAAATTGCTGGTATTAAAATAATTGAAAATAAAATGAGTAGAAAACCAACTATGGTCAAAAACTTATAGTGAAAACTTGTTTTTTTATTTAGACGATGCAAATACCAGATTCCAAATGCAGTCAAAAAAACTGTTAATAATAAGGGAATCCACTGCATATGATATTTCATCTCTTGAATTTCAGGAATTTTTTCATTTTCAATAATTGTTTTAATTCCTTCTCTTAAAGAAATAGTGGACATTGCATCAGAAAAATCATTTTTATTTGTTAGCAAAATAAATCCATAATTTCTTTTAGGGCTAATAAATAACTCAGCTCTTGAATCTGGTGTTTCTCCCCCATGAAAAAAGTAAGGATTATCTATATCCGTAGATATTCTCCAACCTAATCCATAATACACCTCATCCTTTCTATGGATTTGCGGTGATGTATATTCATTGAATTGTTCTCTAGATAGTAACCTATTATTATTCAACAAAAATTGTATATACTTTGACATATCTTCAGCAGTAGAAACCGTATATCCATAAGGCGCACCACTGTTGTCATATGTAATTTTATTTTTAACTGGTTTTCCAAAGATAGACTTAAAACCTGGTTGATATCCTAATTTTGAAGCTTCTTCATAAGTGGACACAGTATGATTCATCCCAAGCTTTGAATAAATTTCATCATCCATAAATGTAGAGAATGACTTACCAGTTACATTTTCTATAATACTTCCTAAAAGAAGATAATTTGCTGGACTATATTGATGTACTGAACCTGGTTCATGGTTGAGCGTTACGTGATTTAATTTCTTTACAGCCTTAGTAATCGCATCTGTGCCTCTTAAATTTAAATCTGCAATTTTAAGACCATCATAAGAACTAATTCCGCTTGTATGTGTCAGCAGATGTCTGATGGTGATTCTCTTTTCAAATCCATTAGCATTGTATTCAAAAGACGGAATATACCGATTGATCTCCTGGTCAAGCTCTATCTTATTTTGTTCTACTAGCTTCATAACAGCAAGACTAGTTAAAGGTTTGCTGACAGAACCAATTGTAAACAATGTATCTTTTGTTACAGGCTTACCATTGCTTTGTTTTCCCCAATTTTTTTGAAACATGATTTTCTCATTTTGAATAATTGTTAGTGAAGCACCTGGAATTTGATACTTTTCTATTGCTTGATCCATATATTTCTCAATTAATTCTGTTTGATTATATGGATTCGCTGTAACTTGTATAGGAATAATGAAAAAAGAAAACAAAAGAAGGAATCCTATTTGTTTTTTCACCTGTACGCCCTCTCATTCATCATTTTTTATTTGGTCAACCAACCAATTTGGATGTAAATGTAAAGCCTATTTTTTTAAATAGACTTCAAATAGATCTTCTAATAATTGATATGCTTTGTCTAGTTCAAATGTCGGATCCATAATCTTCTGTAATGCCAATCCATCAAAACATGCTAATAATATACTTCCCATGATTTCAGGATCCTGATGACTAGGATCTAGTTTCTTTAATGGTGTTGATAAGCTATCTCTTCCATCCTGTAGAATCTTTGCTACTTCTGTTTGTATTTCCTCATTTTTCAAGCCTAGTGAATAAATTTCATAGCGCCAGCGATACCATTCGGGATCTTTCTCAGATCTTGATTTAATTTCTTGTAAAGTTTCACTTGGAGTTAACAGCTTCACATCTTTGTTCTTATATAATTGATGATACTGATCCTGAACATGTCTTTGAACAGAAAGCAACAGGTCTAATTTACTCTCAAAATAATAATGAACTAACCCTGGTGTAACATCTGCTTCTTTTGCAATATCTTTAATGGAAGCATTGGTATAACCTTTTTGAGCAAATACTTTATAAGAAGCATCTATAATTCGTTGTTTTTTGTCATCCTTTTTCATAATCCACCTCAATATTTGGTTAACCAACCAAATTATAAAGTACAGTTTTTCTTTAGTCAATCAGATTTGCCCTATCTTTGGGAAATGATATGTGTTCCGCTCTTAACCTTTTTGTGATTTTGCTCTCCTTATTCAATAAGCTAGGGGAATCAAAAAAGACGCTATTATAAGTTCATAGCGCCATGAAGAGTTAAAAACCTGCTACTCTCGATCCTTCTCAAGCTGCTTATCTGTAGGCATCACAATCGCTGCTACTAAGTAAATCAACCAAACCGTTCCCCCCGTAAAAAACCCTAATAAAAACGTCAAGATCCGAAGTAGACTAACGTCAATTTTGTATAATTCGCTAATACCGCCTAACACACCGGCTAATTGTTTATTTTTAGTTGATCTGTATAAAGTTTTCATATTGAATCACCTCTATTTCTAATACGAAGCAGCTCTTAAAACGTTTCGTTTTAATTTTATTATCGTTTAAGAATGCTAAGTTCTGTGTCTAAATAACTTTCAGCTAAAAAAAGGTTCAATCCATTTTATAAAAGGACTGAACCTACGAACATTTAATCAAATTGCTTAGTATATAAGTGTGAATAGAAACCTTTTTTCTCCATTAAATCCTCATGTGTTCCTTGTTCAATAATTCCTTCCTCTGTTAACACAATAATTCGTTTAGCATAACGGATTGTTGACAAGCGATGAGCGATAACGATCGTTGTCCGACCATTTGCCAGAAGCTCTAATGAGTCCTTCACAATGCTTTCGCTTTCATTATCTAGTGCACTTGTTGCTTCATCAAAAATCAGAATCGGTGGATTTTTAAGAAATACACGCGCAATACTAAGCCGTTGCTTTTGTCCGCCAGAAAGCCTAACACCACGCTGTCCTATCTCTGAATAATACCCTTTTGGCAGGTTCATAATAAAATCATGTGCATTGGCACGCTTTGCTGCCATTATAACCTCTTCATCTCTGGCATTTACATTTCCGTATCTGATGTTTTCCATAACCGTTCCTGAAAATAAATAAACATCCTGTTGAACAATTCCAATATTATTCCGAAGTGACTGTAAATCAACATCACGGACATTGATTCCATCTACTAATATTGCTCCACTAGATACATCATAAAAGCGTGGGATCAATGAGCACAATGTAGTTTTTCCAGCTCCAGAAGGACCAACTAACGCTACATATTCCCCTGGTTGAATGTGAAGAGATAAATTCACAAACACATTGTCATAGTGATCACCATAACAAAAGGAAACGTCTTTAAATGCGATCTCACCTTTAACGTTTGCAAGATTTATCGCATTTGGCTTGTTTTTTATTGCCGGTTCAATATTCATTATTTCCATAAAGCGTTGAAATCCTGTGATACCTTCTTGAAATTGCATGCTCATATGAGTCAAACGCTGAATTGGCTCAATCATATAAGAGATATAAAGTAGAAATGTGATCAAATCGGCTAAATCTAATGTTTGGTTTACAATACTGGCGCTACCTATGACAATGACCGTAATAGTAATAAGCTGAATAAAGGTTTCCATCCCATTAAAGAAATATGCTTCAGCTTTATAGGTTTTCTTACGGCTTTCAAGAAATCGATTATTTTCTCTCGTGAATTTTTCAATTTCTATTCTTTCATTAGCAAATGACTTTACCACTCGAATTCCTGCAAGACTATCCTCTACCTGTGCATTTACATCAGCTATCCGCTCTTTGTTTCTTCTTAAAGCCCTGTTCAATTTTTTATTAAAAAATAAAGCAAATGCACCTAAAAAAGGTAAAAAACAAAATACAGCCAGTGTTAATGGTGAATTTATAAAAAACAAGATCACAAAGGCTCCAATAAAGCGAACAAAATATTTAATATAATCCTCAGGTCCGTGATGATATAATTCGGAAAGCAATAACAGATCATTGGTAATTCTCGTCATAAGTTGGCCTGTTTTTTCTTGATCAAAAAATCGAAATGAAAGCTTCTGCATATGCTCAAACAGCTCAGCACGCAAATCGCTTTCCATACGTGCACCAATCTCATGTCCCTTATAGTCAACAAAAAAGTTCCCGACATTTTGAATTAATACGAGAACAAGCATCAGTCCCCCAATCCAAAATACTTTATGTAGAGCGATTGACAAGTCCCCTTCGAGAACATCTTTTGTGATATATCGAACGAGCAACGGAAAGATCAGTGAGATTGCTGAAACGATAAACGCACAAGCCAAAACAAGCAAAAACAATCTAAAATACGGTTTATAATATGAGAGAAATTTTTTTATTGGAAATTGCATCCTATACCCCTTTTAATGTGTTTTTTCCAAAATCACATATAAGGGTGTAGCTTCATGCTAAGTTAGGACAGAGTTACCCCCTTATAAGTTTGCCATCTTTGAGTTGATTTGTTTTTCATCATGACTCCTCCTTAACTGTTTGTAACTACATTGTAAGCGATTTCTTCCGGAGAAAACAGTACAAAATAGAGAGAAACTCATAGAACAATCTTTATTTAGATACCAGGAGACCATTAATGTGATATTCACCTATCCTAAATTGCATGAATATTAATGTACTGTGATAGGAGGTTAAAAAAGATGGAGCTCCTAACAAGAGACTTAATAAATAAAGATAAACTACCTTTTTGGAAAAGAGATGCTTTAGAAAAGTTCGAGGCAAAAATGATGGATAAAGAAAAGAAGTTTCCATGCATCCCTGCTATACAAGGTTTTTCCTTACATCACTTGAAATACGGATTTATAGGTGACCCAAGAGACGATATTTCTTCTGAAGAGTTAGCTAAGTTGCTTTCCGCATATACATTGAATTCTAGAAATCTTGGAAAATACACATCACTCATTGTCTTTTTTGATACTCCGCAAGACCTTTCAAATTCCTATAATGTAGAGGATTTTGAGAAGCTATTTTGGAAGCAGCTCAATAAGTTAACTAAGTTAGACTCAATTGAATGGCCGAATCACATCCCCCCTGATCCAACTCAACCTGCTTGGGAGTTCTGCTTCCACGGCGAACAATATTTCATGTATTGTGCAACTCCAGCCCATAAAAATAGATTGAGCCGGTCTTTTCCATATTATATGTTGGCTATTACACCTAGATGGGTACTTGAAGGATTCCATTCGTCTCCGTCCCTGTCAAAGAAAATTAAATCAAACATCAGAAAACGACTTAGCAAATATGACTCCATTTCTGTACACACTGAACTAAAAAGCTATGGGCAAGAAGATAATTTTGAATGGAAGCAGTATTTCTTGCGTGATGATAACTCTACATTATCACATTGTCCTTTTCATAAATTTATAAGTGTATTTAAAAAGGATCATGTATAAATACTAAGCTCTCCCATTCAAAATAATGTAATGGGAGAGTTTCTTTATTTGTTTGGGAACAGGCTTTTTTTATAACTCCTTACTTTAACCGATATTGAACGAACAGCGCTCTCGTAAATTTTCAAAATTGATTAAGATGATGCCGATTATAATGATCACAGCTCCTAGTCCAGTGACAAATGAAAAATACTCCTGATAAAACATAATCCCTAAAGCCATTGCAACAATTGGTGATATATAAAGCCATGTTGAAGGAAACACCGGATTGGTTTTTGAAACCAGCCAATAGTATAAGCTGTGTCCAATCATTGATCCTAACACAATTAAATAGATAAGCGAGCCAGCTGATGCAGGTTGTAGAACAGAACTAAATTGAACATCCTCTGTGAAAATAGCTAGAAAAAGCAGAAGTACTCCACCATACATCATTTGAACCGAATTCAGTGCAATAGGTGACGTTTCTTTAAAAAGCTTCGTTACTTTTCGTGTATAGATTGTTCCTGCAGCATAAAATACCTCACCAATGATAATCGCAATACAACCTATGATCCACAAAGAGCTAATGTCCATTGAAAAACTTTGTTGTACGAGCAGCAATACACCTATGATGCCAAGCGCACAACCAAGAATTGATTGAATCGTTGCTTTTTGTTTTAAAAGAATGCTTTGAATAAGGATGATCATCATTGGTCCTGTCGCTGATAAAACTGCAGCAATTCCTGAGGTTACGTACTGCTCTGCCCAATATAATGTAGAAAAGGTTCCAAACGTCAAACCAATTCCTGAGAAAAACAGTTCTTTTCGAAACAGTAAACGAAAAAGCTGCTTCTCTCTTAACATCATAAAGCTAAATATTAAGAGCCCAGCCAGAAAGAAACGGATTCCTCCTGAAAAAAACGGGGTTAAGCCAGCATCAATTCCAATCTTAATGGCTAAAAAAGTTGTCCCAAAGATGAAGCACATGAAGCAATAATTTATGAGTATCATTTCATTCTCCTCCTCTGCTTTATCATAAAAGAAGAGGAGCAGAACAGTTTAGTTTAAATAGAACAGATTTAATAAGAATAATGGTAAAATCTTGATAAAGGGGGGATTGATGTGGAAACAGCAAATCCAAAACAAGATTACTTATTTAAACAAGTATACGATTATGTCCTAAACCGTATTGAACGTAATGAGTGGAAAAAAGATGAGAAACTCCCTTCTGTTAGAAGCCTGGCAAATCAACTGAATGTTCATCGTCTCACCGTATTAAAGGCATATCAGCTTTTGAAGGATCATAACAAAGTTTATGTAAAAGATAAATCCGGTTATTTCGTTATGTCAGAACGTACTATGAATCCTGATCTTATCGATCTTCCAATGGTTTCGGCATATGATCATAAAAATCACTTGTCTGATATTCATCAGCACCATGTGCAATATAATTTTTCACAAGCACTTATTGACCCAAATTTATTACCGAATCAATTTCTATCAGAATATGTAAAAAAAGTATTTGATGTACACCCTAAAGTACTTGCCACCTATTCAACTGTACAAGGTGATGAGGAGCTTCGAGAGACATTGGCTCATTATTTCGTTCAACAATATAAAACTCCTCTTCATAAAGATGAATTATTGATTACATCAGGCTCGCAGCAAGCGATTCACTTAATCTCTCAAGCATTTATTAAACCAAGAGATACCGTATTATTTGAAAGACCTAGCTATAGTGCAGCAATTGATGTATTTAGAGCCCGTGGAGCAAATATTATAACCACTGATATCACCCAAAATGGATATGATTTAGATCTGCTTGAAAAGCAGATGCAGCTATATAAGCCTCGCCTCTTTTATCTAAATCCTACCTTTCATAATCCGACAGGCATTACGATTCCTTCTGAGCAACGAAAAAAACTGGTAGATTTAGCTGAGAAATATAAATGCTTACTCATTGAAGATGATGCGTATCATGATATTTATTTTGATCAAGCTCCGCCACCACCAATTTACACGTACGATACAGCTGGAATCGTTATTTATGTCCGAAGCTTTTGTAAATATATCTCTCCCGGGTTGCGAGTAGCATCAATTATTTGTCAATCTAAAGCAACAATAAAATCTTTATTATCTTCAAAATCGCTAATAGATAATGGGTCACCACTGTTAAATCAGAAAATTTTCCTTCATTATTTTTCATCATTACGATTGCAACAACATTTAGAAAAATTAAGAATAGCTTTGCAGATACGTAAGGAAATCATGGAAGTGGAGCTAGCCGCAACCAATTGGAAGTGGGAAAGTCCCAAAGGCGGCTTGAATTTATGGATCAAGCTTCCTGATGGAGTTTCTGCTCAAGAGTTTTATTTAACGGCACTTAAAGACGGTATTTCATTTGTACCTGGTGCTGTTTGTGATCCATTAAAACAGGCAACTTCCTGGGTGCGGTTAAGTTATTCGTATGTTAGTGAAAAAAAGATAAGGGAAGGGATTAGAAAATTGATTGAGGTGATGGATCAGCTTTGAAGTACACCTGTAATGCGTAAATAAGGGACTGTTCAAAGGAACAGTCCCTTATATTATCTTTTCTTACACCATCACTTTACACATATCATTTGTAAATTCAACAGGGTCTTGAATTGGTAAGCCTTCAATTAACAAGGCTTGGTTATATAATAGGTTCGTATATAATTTTACTTTTTCTTTATCTTGGTCAAACGCATTTTTCAATGATTGGAACACTTCGTGATTGCTGTTAATTTCCAACACCTTCTCCGCCTTTACATTTTGATTGTCAGGCATTGCGCTTAGAACCTTTTCCATTTCAATTGTCACTTCACCAACTGTTGATAAACATACGGGATGTGATTTTAAACGTTTCGATAATTTGACATCCTTTACTTTTCCGCCTAGAACTTCTTTCATATAGTCGAAGAGCTCTTTATTCTCAGTTTGTTCAGTTTCTGTTTGCTTTTGATCCTCTTCAGATTCAATTCCTAAATCACCACTTGAAACAGATTTAAATTCTTTCTCGTTATAATTCATGACCATCTTTATTGCAAATTCATCAATATCCTCTGTAAAGTAAAGAATTTCGTAGCCTTTTTCAGAAACTAGTTCTGTTTGTGGAAGCTTTTCAATTCTTTCAACTGATTCTCCTGTAGCATAATAAATATATTTTTGATCCTCAGGCATTCTAGATACATATTCATCTAGTGAGACAAGTTTTTTCTCTTTTGATGAGTAGAATAGCAATAAATCCTGAAGAACTTCTTTGTTACTTCCGAAGTCACTGTATACTCCATATTTCAGCTGTCTTCCGAACGATTTATAAAATTCTTCATATTTTTCACGATCGTTTTTCAAGAGGCTTTTCAATTCATTTTTAATTTTCTTACTTATGTTCTTCGCAATGAATTTTAATTGGCGATCTTGTTGTAAAATTTCCCTTGAAATATTTAAAGATAAATCCTCAGAGTCAACCATACCTTTTACAAAGCTGAAATAGTCAGGTAATAGCTCTGGGCATTTATTCATGATTAAGACACCATTTGAATAAAGCTCTAAACCTTTTTCATATTCCTTTGAATAATAGTCAAACGGCGTTTTCCCTGGAATATAAAGAATCGCATTGTATCGGACTGATCCATCTACATTGATGTGGATATGCTTAATAGGTTTATCAAAGCCATAGTGTTTCTCATGATAGAATGACTCATAGTCCTCATCTTTTAATTCACTCTTATTTTTCCTCCAGATCGGCACCATACTATTAATAACTTGCTCTTCTGTATACTCTTCTAATTCACCTTCTGTTCCCTCTTTTGGACGTTGTCCTGACACATCCATCTTAATCGGATAACGGATAAAATCAGAGTATTTTTTAATAATGGATTTTAGCGTGTATTCTTCTAAAAACTCATCATAGCTTTCTTCTTCAGCACTTTCTTTGATTTTCAGAATAATCTCTGTCCCGACTGTATCTTTTTCATACGGTTCAATTGTATAACCTTCTGCACCTTCTGATTCCCATTTGTAAGCCTCATCACTTCCGAGTGCTTTACTAATAACTGTTACAACGTCCGCTACCATAAACGCAGCATAAAAACCAACACCAAATTGCCCGATAATATCGTGGCCATCCTTTGATTCATTTTCCTTTTTAAACGCTAAAGAGCCGCTTTTCGCGATAACACCTAAATTGTTTTCAAGCTCGTCTTTCGTCATCCCGATTCCAGTATCAGTAATCGTTAACGTTCTACTCTCTTTGTTTGGAGTAATTTTAATATAATAGCTATCTTTATCAAATGTTAATGAATCATCTGTTAATGCTTTGTAATAAATTTTATCAATTGCATCACTTGCATTCGAAATCAACTCCCTTAAAAATACCTCGCGCTGAGAGTAAATGGAGTTAATCATCATTTCCAATAGTCTTTTGGATTCTGCTTTAAATTGCTTTTTCGTCAATTTAACCTCTCCTTCCATATTATGTACATATTTTAAAAACCACAACAATTAGCACTCTAAACACGAGAGTGCTAACATATACATTTAAATATCATATCATACTTTTTCTGTCAATAATATGAATGGAAATAGGTATATTTCTTAACTATAATCTTATCTTTAGAACTGTGCTAAAATGATTCAACTTCCTCTAGTTGAGAACGGTTTAGTTTTTTTAATGAAGTTGACGCTATTTTCATCATTATAAAACCTATAAAACTAACTCCCAAAACAGGAATTAGTCCAGGGATACGTGAAAATAAGAATAGCACTAATATTACCGAAGTAAATAAAAGAAGTGATTTGAGCGGTCGACCTATAACAAGAACAAATGCATATTTATAGTACTCTAGAAATCTTAAATTATAATGCACATAAATCGGAAATAAATATAATGATATGAATAAATAAAAAGCTAAGAGAAAATAAAGTGCAATAGTTAACGCTTGATGTAAAGGAGTTTTCTCAACCTGATTCAACACTCTTAAATCAATCAATAGCACAATTCCGATGATAGACCATACATACCCAAGCATATTTCCTCTAATAAACTCTGATTTATACGTTATCCAGAAAAGGTGAAAAATACGAACTTCTTCTTCAGCTTCCATCGTTAACTTCCTTAATACAGTAAAAAGAGCTACAGTAGCAGGGAAGATCCCTAAGAAGAACACACCGACTAATGAAAAAATAAACCATAGACAATTTAATAGAAACAATTTCAAACACCATTCACCTAGACGAACATATTTGCCTCCAAACTCTTTCATCCTCCTACCCCTCCATATAAAGTGAAACTTCCATTAACAGGTGTTTTCTTCATCCCCCCACTAATGATTAGTTGAACCAATCGGACCCTTTATGGGCAGCTTTCCCAACCACCTTCTTTGTAAACTCAAAAGTTTGAGGTGAGGGACTTACTGCCCGTTATATGTGCTCCCATTTTTAACCTTTTACCGATCCAATCATAACCCCTTTTTCGAAATACTTTTGAATAAATGGATAAACAATTAAAATTGGTAATGTTGAAATAATAATAACCCCGTACTTTATTTGATCCGCATATCTTTGAGCATACCCACCAGCGGCACCACCACTTCCTGCTCCTTCGGCAAACACTTGATTAGAAAGCAGTATATCTCTTAAGACAATTTGCAGAGGCTGCAGGCTATAGTCCCTTATATAAATTAACCCCGTAAAGAAATCGTTCCAGTGCCACACGAGGTAGTAAAGTCCAATTACAGATACAACCGCTTTGGAGAGAGGCAATACAACCTTAAGAAAAAATGTAAAATGATTACACCCATCGATTGAAGCGGCTTCATATAATTCATTTGGTATGCTTGTTTCAAAAAATGTTCTTGTAATAATTAAATTAAAAACATTCACCGAGAATGGAATAATGAACACCCACATTGTGTCAATTAACTGTAAATCTTTCATTAATAAGTAAGTCGGAATTAATCCGCCATTAAAGAACATCGTAAAAACAAAGAAAAACATTAAAATTCGTCTTGCACGGAATTCCTTTCTTGATAAGACATAGGCTGCTGGTAGTGTAAGTAATAAATTAACAAAGGTACCTAATAGAGAGTAGATCATTGTATTTTTGTAACCAACCCATATTCTTGCATCCTGAAAGATTTCCTTATATCCAAATAAACTAAACCCTTTTGGAAATAACAATACCTTACCAGTAGAAACGAGGGTAGAATCACTAACAGAAGCGATCACAACAAAATATAGGGGATATGCGATAATGAAAAAAATAATCCCGCAGATAACGTATATAAATAAATCAAATATTATGTCATTCACATTTTTTCCTTTTTTCGTGAGTATTGCCATAACAGCTCCTCCCTGCATATTTGAATTGACAAAACATTACCAAAGACTAATATTGGAGAACTTTTTCGCGATATAATTCATCGTTAAAAGTAAGGCAAAATTAATCAGAGTATTAAACAACCCAATAGCTGCAGCGTAACTAAATTGATTTGATATGATTCCTATTTTATATACATATGTTTCAATAACCTCAGAAACTGGCAGGTTTAATGGATTTTGCATTAAAAAGATTTTTTCAAAGCCTGTACTAATGATAGAACCCATATTTAAAATCAATAAGATGATAATTGTTGGGATGATCGCGGGTATTTCAACATTTTTAATGATTTGCCATCGGTTTGCTCCATCCATTTTTGCCGAATCGTATAGTTGCGGATCTACACTCGAAAGGGCTGCTAAATAAATGATGCTGTTCCACCCTACATGCTGCCAAACATCAGATAAAACATATACAGGAACAAAAGTACTTGTAGAGGCTAATAGATTTACATCATGAAAACCAAATGCATTCATGATATGTCCAACAATTCCTGTATTTGGGGATAATAGGACATTTAATAATCCAACAAGCACCACAATGGAGATAAAGTGGGGTAAATACACGGTTGTTTGGAGAATCTTTTTTCCCCTTTTCCATTTAATCTGGTTAATAAGCAACGCCAGAATGATTGGTGCAGGAAAGCCTACAATAATCGTTGTTAAGCTTAATACAATTGTATTTCTTAAAAGATCTGTAAACATATGACTTTCTATAAATTGAGTAAAGTACTTTAATCCTACCCAATCTCCGCCGGTAAGCCCCTTTGTAAAATCGTACTCCCTAAAAGCTAACTGGATTCCATACATAGGAATATAGTTAAAGACAAAGACTATGATAATTGCCGGAAAAATCATCAACCATAACTGATAATCACGTTTAAATGTATTTATAATTGTCGGCTTTTTCTCCAGTTTTATATTAGGCGCACTATTCGTTTTAGCTGTCCTCGTGCTTAGCAAAGCCATATACATTCTCCTTTACTTTGAGAGTATGGCTGTCTCAAATATACAATGACAGCCATATCTCCAGGTAATTATTTATTCCATATTACTCATGTATTCATCATAATAGCCTTGAATGATTTCGGTGTTCTTATTGATCCCTATCTTTTCTAGTTCCTGGACATAATTCTCCCACTGTGAATCAATCCCGCCTTTTGTAATCCACTCAGAGTATTTCGCCATTGCTAAATTCATAATTTCTGTGTTTGCTAGACTTAAAGCATTATTATCTTCATCACTATATTTAATAAACATACCCGGGAAAACGTCCTTTTCTTTATCTAAAGATTCAAAAACTGGTTGCAATGGCTCTGTTTGCTTCCCGACTGATTGCATATCTTCTCCAAGGGTAAGTTCTAACGAGTCTGATATATACATAGGTCCATTATCAGCCCAAGTTGTTGTCCATTTCCATGTCCCTGGATCCATTGCTTTATCTTCTGGAGGTAATACAGTATAAGAACCATCACCATTTTCAGATATGTTTGTTCCAAGCGAACCGAATAACACCTGCATACTAACCTCTGGGTTATACAATTCATTAATAAATTTCATAGCTGCTTCCTTGTTTTTACTTTGAGATGACATTTGAATAAAGTTAACTCCGTAGTTTAAGTTGTTATAATCATAGCTCCAAGAAAGCTCTTCTGTAGAATTAGCAGAAACTTTCAATGGTGCCATTGATTCATACTGTGGTGCAAGGGTATTACCGAATCTGTCTGTTACCTCCCATCCAAATGTATAGCCGACTTTTGCCGTGTCACCATCACCACGGGCAACTGATTGGTATTTTGTATAGTCCTGAGTAAATACCTCTTTATTAATTAAGCCTGCTTCCCAGCATTTATTTAAAAATGACACTAGCTCTTTATATCTTTCATCAATCAAAAAGTTTTTTACTTTCCCATCTTCAACAAATATTCCCGTTCCACTTCCATCTCCTATTGTGATCCCCATACTACCTAAAAGAACGGTTGGTTGAAAATATCCAAAACCTGTAGTTCCTGTTGGAGAGAAATCCATTGGGATTTCATCATTTGGGTCACCATTACCATTTGCATCTTTCTCTTTAAATGCAACTAAGACTTTATAAAGTTCATCCCAGTTAGTCGGCATTTCCAGGCCAAGATTATCTAACCATTGATTATTAATAAATTGTCGAGTCGCTGTTTCTGGCCAAAACCTTTGATATTTTGGTAGACCAAAAATTTCACCATCTCTTTGTGTTGATAGAGCTTTCAGTTCTGGTTTTTCTTCAAACATTGTTTGTACATTCGGTGCATGCTCCTCTATCAATGGAGTTAGATCTTCAAATAGACCATTAAATTTCGCAAACTCAGCATCTGTAATAGCATTAGGACCAACTATTAAATCGGGTATATCACCAGCTGCGAGCATTGCTCCCTTTTTCTGAGGCCAATCAGCTGTTACCTCCTCCCATTTAATTTCAACACCTGCTCTTTCTTCAGCTTCTTGAAGCCATTCTATTTTCGATAATTCCTGTGTTAATGGGTGTTTAGTAATTAATGCAGTAAGTACCACTCTACCATCTTCTGTTTGTTCCACTTTCTCTGTGTTACTACAACCTACTAATGCTGAAGTTAAGCATAAAAAGATGATCAATAGAAGGGCAGTCACTTTTTTCATCCTAGCATCCCCTTTGGTTTTATTTCGAAACAGACATTATGCAACCCCTTACATTCTTGTGAAGCATAAAGCTATTTCTTTGATAACTAGCAATAACTAACTGATTTAATTATGAAATATTTTCTAAATGATGAGAATTCACAATTCCTTAGAAAACATATCTTTTCTTTGGAATTTTCATGAAAGACATATAAGAAAAGTGAAAGCGCCTTGATCAGCCCCGACAAGCATAAGCCAATTTGAATATAGGGTGTTCTTTGCCTTGAATTCCAAATCGGCTTATGACCTCGAAGGGCTAGGCGCTGGAGCTAGACACCGAAACTAAGTAAAAAATTATAAATTCTGATACTATAAAGAAAAAACTCCATCATCAAAAAAGAAGACTACCTCATCATAGTCTTCTCTCTACCTAGATACATGTTTTTAATGATGTTGGAAAATATCATTTGTATTTACTATTCTTACCCCATAAACACCACCTGCAACTTTCCCATCTTCAGATGCAAACTTCACTTCCACCTTTTCTTTTCCTTTCGTTAATGACATTGGGATTTCATAACAAACGGAAAACAGTGATCCCGGCTGATTCTTTTTCAGAACTTGGCGGGCAATCGGCGAACTGTCTACAAATATATCAAATTCACGTGCATACGATTTTCCATCAATATGCAGATTTGTATCATTGCCATTATAGGTTACGTATAAGTACATTTGTGTATCTTTTGAAATTGACATTTCATAGCTGAAAAATCCTTCATTTACACTATCTCTCCACCCGCAGTTAAAAAGGTTACTATATCCTGATCGTGAGTTGCTTTTTGTAATAGAATGTTCTACTTCAGGTTGTTGTTCATTAGGGCTGACAGCATCTATTGTAATGCTATTAAGAAAATCCGATTTCTCTTTTTCTTTCTTCACAAATGCCTTGTACATAGATGGACTCATTACATTCCAATACAGTGTGTATCGTTGGTGATGCAGCTTGTAAAATGGTATTAATTTGACATGTTTATTTCCGGGCTGACCAATTGCTTCTGTCCTAAATGCTAAGGGCTCATCCTCAACAGGTTTTAACCAGTTCCTTATATCTTCCTCATCTGTTACGAGATCTGGAACATCTATTAATGGATAATTATTTAATTTCAAATGATCATCTAAAATATCCGTTTCCGGAAAGTTTTCTGTACCAAGTGCTCCGGCAAGTACAATTGGTCCATATAGAATAGCAACTTTCGTTGAATCTTGTTTCATTGGTGACTCATAAACTTCCATAGGGAGTTTGATATCAATTGTATCCCCTTTATTCCATGTTCCATCTAGTGTGATATAACCATTTTTAGTACTGATGTGTTGTTCTTCTTGATTCACTGTTACCGTTACAGGTTTAGAAATCCAATTTGGGACTCTGATTCGGATCGTTAAATTTATGTGATCCCCTTTTTCAACAATTAACTGAGTTCGATCTGATTCAGGGAAAACGGTTGATTGGCTCAGGACCATTTTTTTATTTTTAAGAGAAATTTCAGATGCAATAAATAAATTCACATATAACTCGTCATCTTGATAATAGTAGATATTCCTTGTATATCTTGCAGGGTTTTCCATTCCTGTTCCTGTACAGCACCAAAATGATTGGTCCGGTGTACAATACACTTTAAAATGTCCTGGTTGTGTTGAAACAAAATAAGTTTTCATCCCCGTATCAGGATCTTGTGAAGCGAGAATGTGGTTATATAAAGCTTTTTCATAGTAATCCATATATTCAACTTTCTGTGAAATACGATATAAGCATTCCGTAAGCTTTAACATATTATAAGTGTTGCATGTTTCGGTGGTCGTAACGCCTAATTCCTCTTTATCCTCAGGTCCGAAATGTTCTCCAATGCTATTTCCGCCAATCACATATGAGCGATGTTTTGTTACTTGATTCCAAAAATACTCCGCCATATCTTTATATTGTTTTTCACCTGTTACTTCATATAATTTTGCTGCACCTATAACTTTAGGGATTTGTGTATTTGCATGCTTTCCCTCTAGTTCATCTATTCCTTTTGATAATGGGTCTAATACAGCTTTGTGGCAGAATCTCTTGGCTAACTCTAAATAAGCTTCATTCTTTGAGATGTTATAAAGGTCGACAAAGACTTCATTCATCCCTCCATGTTCACAAATAAGCATTTTCTGAAACTGTTCCTCATTTAAAAGACTAAGCCCTTTACTTGCCCAATCTGCTAGCTTTGTTACAACTTCAAGTGCCTTTTGATTACCTGTTAATTGGTAAGTGTCAATTAACCCTGCATATATTTTGTGGATACTGTACCATGGAACCCAGCTTCCTCCTAATGAAAAATGATCCACTTCAAATTCACCTGAGAAAACGTTATCAAAACAAGTTCTAGGAAAGCCGCTTACATATCCATCTTTATCAAATGATTGAATTTGAGCAAGCTCATCAACTGCATAGAATAATTTTTCTTTTAGAACAGGATCCTTTGTTACTGAATACATTGTTGATGCCGCAGATAACCAGTGTCCAATCGAATGCCCTCTAATTCCTCTTTTTTCCCAGCCACCATATGTAGGCTTCCTAGGAGGTTGGTTAACTGCCTCATAACAAGGGGCGACAAGGCGATCGACATCAAGGTAAATCAAGTATTCCTTCCCTTTTTCTTGAGAATCTTTAAAAATACCATCTAGCAATGTTACGTTCTCCATTCTAAAGTCCTCCCTAAAACTAATCGTTATGATTTCTATTGTGAAGAAAAGACACCAAAAACTGAATTCACAATTCCATATAATCCATATCTTATTTTTGTTTTTTCATGGTAAAGTATAGAAAAAAGCGGGAGGATCATAGGATGAATGAAGTGAGTTTATGCACAAATACTCTGCCTCTAATAAGAGAAATCGGTCATATGTGGGATGATGAGGGTATTTTAGGACACCCTATACGTCTGATGGAAACCCTTAATGTATTTATTTATGTAAGAAAAGGAGATATTCAGGTCATTGAGGATGATGTGGAGTATAACTTACACGCTGGAACATATCTCTTTCTTAAGAAAAACATACCTCATTGGGGAACTAAATTTTATTCGCCTGGAACGGAATGGTATTATATTCATTTTTATGATTCTTTAGATTACATAGAAGTTGATATCTCTAGAGAATATTCTCAATATCAGCACTCAACCCTTATTATGGAAGAAACCTATCTTTCTAAAATGACTCTCCCGAAAACAGGGATAGTGAAAAACCCAGAATACACAGAGCTTCAACTAAAAAAGCTATGTGAAGAATACTCATCCCCTCATTCATTACGACCGTTAACAACTTCCTCGATGACTTACCAGTTTTTTATTGATTTGTATAACAAGAAGCTAGAGGAATCCAATAACTCTAAGCAGCACCGGATTGTTGGAAAAATGATTGACCTGTTCAGCCACACTTCTTCTAAAAAATTATCTAGTGAAGAAATTGCCGACGCAATAGGGATGAATTACGCTTACTTATCTACATTATTCCGAAAAGAAACAGGGAAAAGCATTACACAATTTCAGGATGAATTACGAATAGAAAAGGCTATCAAAATGCTAAAAGAAGAATCTATTAATATCTCTGAAGTTAGTCATTCATTAGGTTTTTCCAATCCCTTTTATTTTAGCCGTGTGTTTAAAAAAGTAACTGGTGTCTCACCTACTACTTACTTAAATGAAATATATAGAAATTAAAAAATCCCTCTCAGATCTGAAAGGGATTTTTCTCAATTTATATTTTAAACTAACAAAGCCAGTCTTTCTTTTACTTCTTCTTCTGTTAAACCATGCTCTTCTACATAACGATTACGCTCATGGACACGACATTCATGACTGCATGCACGTAAATATTTATGTTCATTTTCTTCTGAGCAAAGAATTTTTTTGTTACACTCTGGGTTCCCACAGTTAACGAATCGTTCACATGGTTCATTTGTGAAATAGTCTCTTCCCACAACTGTTGGCTCTACTCTGTTTACAGGGACAGTAATTCTTTCATCAAACACATAGCATTGTCCATCCCAGTTTTCCCCTTGTACTTCAGGGTCTTTTCCGTATGTGACAATTCCGCCGTGAAGCTGTGCAACATCTTCAAAGCCTTCCTTGCGTAACCAACCAGAAAACTTTTCACAACGAATACCACCTGTACAATACGTGAGGATTTTTTTCCCTTCAAACTTTTCACGATTGTCTCGAATCCAGTCTGGTAATTCTTTAAATGTATTGATATCAGGTAAAATTGCATTTTTAAAATGACCTACAGCATATTCATAGTCATTTCTCGCATCAATAACAACTGTATCCTCTTGCTGCATCGCTTCAAGGAATTCTTTTGGGCTATAATATTTACCTGTTACCTCTAAAGGATTAACATCCTCTTCTAATCGAAGGGTCACAAGCTCTGGGCGATGACGGACCTTCATTTTCTTGAATGCATGTCCATCAGCTTCATCTATTTTATAAACCATTTCATTAAAACGAGGGTCCTCTTTCATATGGGCCATATATTGATCTGTCTGTTCAACAGTTCCTGAAATAGTTCCGTTGATCCCCTCATGAGCGATTAAAATTCTTCCTAATACCCCAAGGTTTTTACAATACTCTAAATGCTCTTGAGCAAATTCCTCGGGATTTTCAATTGGAACATAGTGATAATATAATAAAACTCGATACTCTTTATTTTCCATTTAACTCTCACCTTCTATATTATATTTGCAAGATATACATACAGAGATGGTTACTTGCTGTTACGTTGATCTTAATGTATATAAAACGTAACATCTTATTAAAACAAAAATCTCATATAAATGCAACCAATCTAAATCCTCTAAAATGGGGACAGCCCCCCCTAATGTTCAGACTGTCCCCACTTTTCACTTAAAATCATCTTCCATGTTATACCATTTAGTCACCTCGGAAATACTTTTTCTATTCGCTGCTCGTTCTTTCATATTTGGATAACCGATATATAAGAAACCGACCACCTCTGCTTCTTCTGAAAGTGGAAACAAACTTTTTACTTCCGGGGAATAACAGCTTTCTCCCGTTCTCCATATTGCTCCTAACCCTAGAGCATGTGCTGCAAGCAGCATGTTTTGAATTGCTGCATGTACAGCCGCCAACTCCTCCCTCTTCATAACACGTTTATTTGTCGTCATAGGTTCTGCAGCTGCTATGATGATAACTGGAGCTCTAAGCGGTTTTTGCTCTTCCTTTGTTAACCGTTTTAAAATTTCTTCAGAATGCGGATCATCAAGTGTTTTGGCAATGATCGATGCTAAGGCTTTTCCTAACCTAGTTCTTGCCTCTCCTGTCAATACAAAAAAACGCCAAGGTTCTGTTCGAAAATGAGAAGGAGCCCAAGTTCCTGCTTCAAGAATTTTTTCAATAAGTTGAGATGAAACAGGATCTGGTTTCACAACCCCCATGCTTCTTCTTGACGAAATTGCTTTCAATACATCCATTTCATACGCCTCCAAACAATATCTGTCATTCAATCATCATATTCACCTATTTAAAAATTTGACATTCCAACCTTTTGAAGGCAAATTACCCCCATAAATCGCAATGAAATAAGAACTATTTTATAAGAAATGTTATTATACTTACCTATTATTTCAACAAAGGAGGGCTATGATGGAGACCCATGTAAAAGATGCTTTAGCAGAGTGGAAGGAAGAGATACTCAAACAAAAGATCGAGCTTGACGAAGAATACGAAAAAGTAAAAAGTGAGCTTCAAATCTACTCTTATAAATCAGGTATTACGAAACAAGTAATTCAATCCACCATTAATGATGAGATTATCGAAACAATCAAAACAACCTATCAAGCACCGTTTGTGGAGAAATACGATGAACTAAAGCAATACATAAGAGTATTAGACGAAAAAAGAAAAGTATTTCAAATGTTTGTCGATAAAATTGAAAAGGTTAGTGAATCTAGTGAAAATGATTCCGAAAAATAGACAGGAGAAGGTTTAGTGCCTTCTCTTTTTTTTTGATTCATTACTTCATAATTGGTATGATTGGATTATCTTACCAAATCTAAAGATGGAGTGATAACGTGATCAATAAAGCTGGCTATTGGCTGATTTTACTTTTTGTTCTTACAGGCTGTGCTTTCGGATCTCCTAAGGAACAAATAAATGATGTGGAGACAACAGGAAATACAGTCGAAGCTCTTGCTAAAAACCTAGATATTCCATGGACCATAGCAAGACATGATCAAACCTTTTACCTTACTCAACGGGCAGGGAAAATCATCGAAATAAAAGGGGAGACTCTAAAAGAACAGACCTTATCTCTTACGAAAAATGTCCATCATGAAGGGGAAGGCGGGCTATTGGGGTTTGTGTTAGCACCTGATTTTTCAACCACCCAAAAAGCATATGCCTACCATACATATAAGGAAGGAAATGAAATAAAAAATCGTATCATTGTTCTTCAGAAAGAAAATGATATATGGGTTGAACAGAATGCTTTATTAGAGGATATCCCAGGAGGGAGAATCCATAATGGCGGCAGAATTAAGATCGGCCCTGACGATATGCTTTATGTTACCACTGGAGATGCAGGTAATCCCGACCTCGCACAAGATAAGAATAGTTTGGCCGGAAAAATCCTCCGTATGAACCTTGATGGCACGATTCCAACTGATAACCCAATAAAAGCTTCTTATCTTTATTCTTATGGTCATAGAAATCCTCAAGGTCTTGCATGGGATGATGATGGCAACCTATATAGTACAGAGCATGGACAACGCGCTCATGACGAAATAAATTTAATTAAGCCTGGACAAAATTACGGCTGGCCGCTTATTCAAGGTGATGAAGAATCATCTGGTATGATAACACCTATTTTTCATACTGGAGAGCAAACTTGGGCACCGTCAGGTATTGAATATTGGAATGGAAATCTTTATATTGCAACACTTAGAGACGGAAAGATCCGCCGTTTTGACCCAGCTTCAAAAAAGGTTTCGGTCCTTCATGAGAGCAGCGGCAGAATGCGTGATGTTTATATTACTGATAATCAACTTTACGCGATTACAAATAATCGGGATGGACGTGGAACTCCTGCGAAAGATGATGACAAGCTACTCAAGATTTCTCTAACAGCACGAGAGTATTAACCAAACTAGTTATTTTAATCTGTCTAGTAACTGTTGGGGTTCTTATCATATTTTTTACCGACAAATGATAACCGTCATTTTACTTTGATAACTTTTGATTTTGTTCATGATTCTTAACTATTTCAATAGCGAATAAGTTACCACATTTAGGTAATACAGAGGGTTTATGCCAACAAATTAGCGATAACTAGATGAAATGGATATTGTTGGAACGCTTTGTAACTTTACTAACATATAGTTGTAATACCGTAAACAAACTGTTAAGTGCTTGTTCTTTTAAACTTTCTTTTTCGTGGTAAGATGAACTCATTGATTAGCACAACCGCTAACAAGGAGGTATTTACCATGAAAAGAAAGATTATATCGTTTATCACATTTGCAGCCTTAACAGCTGGATTTTCGGTACAAGCTGCTGCAAAAGAAATTACAGTAAAAGAAGGCGATACTCTTTGGGATATCGCTGAAGAAAATGAAGTAGAAGTAGATAATATTATAGATTGGAATAACCTAACAAGTGATAAAATTCATCCAGAGGACGAGCTTATTCTTAATGAATCTCACGAAGTAACGCTAGGTGATACTCTTTGGGATATTTCTAAACATTATGAGGTAGAAGTAGACGAGCTTGAGGAGTGGAATGACCTTGATTCCCACATTATTCAACCAGGGGACGAGCTCCTCATCAAGCATTCTGAAGCAGAAAAAGATTCTTCTAAGCCTGCTACTAAAGTGAACAGTCAAGAAGTTAAAAACACAGTATCAGCTAAACCTAAAAAGGACAAACAAGAAGTTAAAAATACAAAATCAGCTGAAACAGAAGAAAATGGTCAAGAAATGACTGTGACCGCAACGGCTTATACAGCAAACTGTGAAGGCTGCTCTGGTACAACTAAAATGGGAATCGACTTACATGCGAACCCGGATAAAAAGGTTATTGCTGTAGATCCTTCCGTTATTCCTTTAGGCTCAACTGTTGAAGTTGAAGGTTATGGGACGGCAATTGCAGCTGATACAGGCGGAGCAATTAAAGGTAATAGAATTGATGTCTTTATCCCTTCAAAATCAGATGCAATCGACTGGGGTAGAAAACAAGTTAAGATCAAAGTACTTGATAAGTAACAGATACTAAAAATGGTTTTGTTATCTCTTAGGTTCTAAACGTAAACAAAGTTTATTACTTAAGTTTGCCTAATACATTTTTATAACGGACTGTCTCATGTGGGACAGTCCGTTTCTACATAAAGCATTTTATTATAAAATACGACACTACATACTAATTAACGTAAAAACATAACTAATTGTGTCAGGTATTGCAATATTTCAATCCTACTTTTTGTTTTTTTAAAAATCATGCTGAGAATTGTAGATAAATTTTTGAAGGAGATTTGATAGATTTCTAAAATTTATTTAAGTAAGAAGAAAAAGTACATGAAAAGAAAGGTGGACATTGTTCGTGAGAGATGATTTGACCTTACAACAACTTGCAGAAGGTATCCCAAAATCACTTTTAAATGCGTCTGATAAAGATATAGAGAACTTTCAACATATTATTGAAGAGACAATAAAACTGCGAGAAGGACATCGGAATTTGCAAAAGCTCATTAAAAATTTTGCAACATCTGGTATCCAACGTTCATAAGTAACACAAAACGACTTACCGACTTTTGGTAAGTCGTTTTTGCTTCCATTCGGTTATTGCAAAAGGAAAATAAAGAATGAAGAATGTACCCAATGCAACGAATTCTAAAGGGATAATATACCAAGGCCACGGACCAAAGTAATCAATCATTGTTGGGTTTAAAGGCTTCCTCGAGATATACATATAATTTCCGCCTATAAGTAAATTGATAACAAAAATAATAGCTGCATAAGCATTCAACCATAAAAATGCTTTCCATATTGACCGTAATCTTGGTCGAAAGCCAATAACAAATACCATATATAGATTAGCTAAAACTGTACTTCCATGTGAAACAAAAAAATGAATATAGCGATAATGCGGAAATATGTAATCACTAATATCCGGAGTAATCATCGCTTGAATCGCACTGCCTACCCCTGCAAAAAATGTAAATTCAAATAATGAATAGGATTTGGATAATAGCATAATAGCAGATAAAAGAAGAGTAATACTACTTAGATGTAATGGCAGTGAGTGAGAATAAGACCATGAATCATACCAATACAACCAAACATGCAAACTTATTTCTGATAATACCATGGTGAGAAACAAAGAAAAACGTGCCAAAGCATCATAGGAGCCTTTTTGCAACATGTTGCGAAAGAAATAGATAAATAAAGTAATTATGATAAAGGTGAACAGTGTTATAAGATGTTCAATTGAAAATAAAATAAATACACTCTCAGCTTGGGGTGAAAAATAATCCATATCCCCACCTCACTTTATTCAATCATTTATTATATTTTACGATGCCCTATTTTACCTTTATTCTTACCAATTACGAACAACCAAAAAATTTAGTGTGCAGACAATCTTTTTCCTGTTTCCTAAAAAAACAAAGCCCTTTCATTACTGCAGTAATAACTCTGTACATCACCAAAATAACACACAGCCCTAGTAAGAAAAATAAGGATATTAATATTATTTTTTTAAAATGAGTTAGTCAAAACCATCACTTTTTTTATAACTCCATGTCTGTCCCTTTCAAACAAATACGGCGATTCATAAAATATAGCATCACATGAGTAAAGGTGGTGATAGAATGGGTGGTTATAACGGAGGAAGCAGCTTTGCTTTAATTGTAGTATTGTTTATTTTATTGATTATCGTTGGTGCAGCTTATGTAGGCTACTAATACTCCCCTCTTTTTCATTACCTTCAATGTTAGGAATCTTATGGGACAGTGAGATCCCCCTCACACGGTAAATGGAAATAAATAGAGGCCTTCGCTACCCCCTCTGGCGAAGACCTTTATTATTTGATTTAACCTTTTATCGTAAACATTTTTGCTATGTAATAAGTAAAAGGAATGTCTTGGATCCTAGCTTCAATCCTAAACAGTTTTTGCTCAAAGAACCTATATAAAAACAACCATCTATCTGTAAGAGTTTTTGATATTCATCAATTGTTTTTCCTTATAATATACATGCTAATCGCTATTAGTGTAAAAGCTAAGAATGCTAATAAAGGGATGGTAATAAACCCTAGCAGGTTTAAATACTCACCAGAACAAGGAATTCCATTTGTACACATTTCAAATTTTTGCAAAAATGAGAGCTTCTGCAAAGAATAATGATAGAATGAAAAAAACATTCCGATTACTGCTATTGGGAAGCCATACTTGTAGACTGTTCGATCTCCATAGTAAAACGCAACTCCTAAAATGATCGTTAAAGGATACATAAGAATTCTCTGATACCAACATAATGTGCAAGGAACATAATGAAGAACCTCGCTAAAGAAAAGGCTCCCTAAGGTTGCAACAAGAGATACTATCCATGAAAAAAGTAATGATTTATTCATTCCTTCATTACTCTCCTTTTATAGCATCTTCAACCATATCTTTAAGATCTTCATAACTATTCCCTTCAAATTGTTTACCATTCACATATATAGTTGGAGTCCCGGTTAGCTTCAATTTGTTTGCTAGCTTCATATCCTTGTCCCATGCCGCTTCTGCTTTATTCTGTTGAAAGGAAGAAAGTACTTTACTAGCTTCTTGTTCAGAAACAATTTCTTTTAACAAGTTTTCTAGAAACTCTTCGGTAAAAACATCTATTTTTTCATACTTTAAATCTTCTGGCTGCTTTTCATAAAGTAAATCGTGAAATTTCCAAAATACATCATTACCTAACTCCTCGTAAACAGTTTCTGCAAACTTCGCAGACCGAATAGAATCCACATGAATAAACGAATAGTTTAAAAAATAAAATTTTGCTTGACCAGTTTCAACGAAATCTTTTTCTATTTGTGAAACAAATCCTTCGTGAAAATTTTTGCAAATCGGGCATTTATAATCACCAAATTCAATAATTTGAACCGGGGCCGACTCTTGACCTAGATACGGCTGATTTTCAACGTTTAATGCTTCTACTGTCGAGCTTGAAGGGTTTGATATAAACATCAATGCAGCCATACAAATAACAAAAATACCAACAATCAAAACGATTAATTTTTGAGGTTTACTTTCTTTTTTCTTACGGGAAGCCATTATTTCACCTATCTCTCTTTCCTTTTCCCTACCTTCGCGTCAAGCGATAGGGTCGATGTTGGATAAAAAACAAGAAGTAAAGACATAACAGCATAAGCCAAATCCAGTTCAAAACCTGAGCCTTGACTATTCCCCATAAAACCTGATGATAGTTTCACCTTAAACGTTGCAACAATCATAATGATAAAGAATAACGCCGAAATATATCGTGTACCAAATCCAACAATCAAAGACAAACCACCAATTAATTCAACAAAAGCAATGATGTAAGCAGTAAACCCCGGTATTCCTATGCTATCAAACCAGCCTGCTGTGTTTTCAACACCACCTTGAAACTTTGCAAGTCCATGCATAAAAAAGGCAAATCCTAAATAAACACGAAGAATTAATATTCCTACTTCCAATGATTTCATTTTTTATTCTCCTTTTCATTTAATAACACTACATAACGTAGTGTTTTGTGGTAAAAAATTCTTATCTATTACCCTATCCTCACCTACACTACCCATTGTAGTGTAGGTGAACTTTTGGGTCAAGCATTAACATCGTAACTAAACAATGATCATGACCATCATCAACATTCCAATCATGTTAATAGACACAATAATGGATGTAAAATGACATTTAACAGGAATAGAAAATTCAGGTTCTAGTAACTGTTTTATCCGAAAATGCACAGATCCATCTGAAAAGGGTACTAAAACTGGAGAAGATCGTCGATGACTGATACGTGTTTTGATTAGTTTTACTAAAGCACTGCCTATCCCTACCTCTGAACCCATCCGATTAACCGCATATTCATCGGCAACTAATTCAACCATTATTTTATAATTTTCATAACTCCATTTTGTTAACGGGATATACCACATTACCTCTGAAATCACTTGTAAAATAAGTACTTTTAGGGGATCATTATATTTTTGATGTGCAGTTTCGTGGTGAATAACAGCCTCAAGTTCAGTTTTATCCAACATGTCAATAAGATTTGTTGAGAGGACAATGATTGGATGTAAGAAACCAATTGTAAAAGCAATAGGCTCATGGTGATGAATAACATGGATATCCTTTTTCTTTCGATTAAACAACATATTCATGTCTTCAGTAGTTGAATGATTTAATTCTCGTTTCACTCTTTTTTTCATCTTTGAGCATAGAATCATTTGTTGAATGATTTTTATACAAATCATTATGCCAGTCCAAGCAATAAACGAGTTTACTAAAAATAAAATGAAATGATATAGCATCGTGTTTCCTCTAAACAAACTAATACAAAGCTGAAATACATTATAATGAATCATCGTTCCAAAAATATGATTAAATAAATACGCCCCCATCTGGATAAAAAGAACGATGGCTAAGAAAAGACCTAGACCTAAAACAACTAAGGATTTATATCTCCAATTCATTGCTTTTTTCCTTTCTTAAGTTGATCAATTTTTTCTTCCAGTCGATTTAATAATTGTTGATCGACTTCCGTTAAAGAGTCCAACATATGATTGACAACTAAACCACCAAATTCATCTAGTAAGTTATCAGTTAGCTTTTTCGATTGTTCCTCAATAAATTCCTCTTTTGTTTTAACAGGTTTAAAAAGAGATGTTCTTCCTTCTAACCTTTTTTGCAGGATACCCTTTTCCACTAGACGGTTCATTACGGTCATAACGGTATTAAAATTGATTGCTTTCTCTTTCTCCAGCTGTTGTTGAACTTGCTTTATGCTTTTCTCAGAGCCTTGCCATAGAATGTCCATAATCTTAGCTTCTAGAGGACCAAAAAAACGATTTAATCCTACCTGGTCGAATCGGAAATTATTAATATTCATTATGATCTCACCTTTCATTACATATTGTAGTGTAAATGAATTATTCCGGCAAGCACAGAAAAGACGAGCCGTTTAAGATATATAGGGTTCCGTTTACGTGTGCATTCTTTATAAATGACATAAAAAATGACGTGTAAATTGATACACGTCATTATCTATATTTATCAAGGGTATTGAATATTTTTGATCGTTCTGACATGACAATTGACATCATTCTTTATGATGGACAACAATCATTGTACAAATAAAAAAACTGCAAAATTAACTGTCAATGTGACTGCCGAGCTGTCAATTTTAATGTGTTTTAATTCCTAAGTGGTTCAGGTTGATGGAACAAATGGCATTTGCTATAAAACTATTTCTTCTATTTTTTCGAAGAGTTTTGACCTTCATTATCTATATGGAGACCATTTTCTTTGATGTTCCTGAAGGGATTTGGTCCTCATCACTTTTATAAAGACCACTTTCTTCGTTTTCCAAAAGCGATTTGGTCTTCATCTCCTTTATGATGACCATTTCCCCTGATTTTCCGAAGGGATTTGGTCTTCATCCCCGTTATGAAAACCATTTCCCCTGATTTTCCAAAGCGATTTGGTCTTCATCCCCGTTATGAAAACCATTTCCCCTGATTTTCCGAAGGGATTTGGTCTTCATCTCCTTTATGATGACCACTTTCTTCGTTTTCCAAAAGAGATTTGGTCTTCATCCCCGTTATGAAAACCATTTCCCCTGATTTTCCGAAGGGATATGGTCTTCATCTCCTTTATGATGACCACTTTCTTCGTTTTCCAAAAGAGATTTGGTCTTCAAATCCCCGTTATGAAAACCATTTCCCCTGATTTTCCGAAGGGATATGGTCTTCATCTCCTTTATGATGACCACTTTCTCTGATTTTCCGAACGGATTTGGTCCTCATAAACCTTATAAAGAAAACTCACCATAT
>NZ_JBZFLI010000018.1:0-84159 GCF_058315175.1 Metabacillus sp. RB-C-LZQ-3-1
ACGATGAGTTTAATTGAGATTTATATTCAAGAAGTGACGAGAAGGCTGCCTGAAAAAAATCGTGAGGATATAGCACTTGAATTACGGTCAACTATTGAGGATATGCTGCCTGATGATTACAATGAGGATGATGTAAAGGATGTTCTAAAAAAATTAGGGAGCCCGGTCACTTTAGCTAAAGGGTATAGGGATCAGCCGATGCATCTTATTGGTCCACGTTATTTTGATGTATATATGACGCTACTAAAAATGATTTTACCAATTGCCGCTGTGATTTCGTTAATTTCGATGATAGCTGAATATTTCTTCGGATATACAGGAGACGAGGCAATTCTTAATGGTGCATTGCATTTAATTGGTGAAGGCATATGGAGATTGATTGAGGTGGGTATTCAAGTATTCTTTTGGCTTACACTGACATTTGCGATTTTAGAAAGAACAGATAAAGGAAAAGACGAACAACCATTGACTACAAGCCTTCAAAAATGGACACCTGATGATTTGAAAAATATCACTTATGTTCCCAAGAAAAAAGCGATCTCGAAGTTTGAAGTCTTTGGAAGTTTTATGTGGATTGCGATTTGGTCAACACTTTATTTTTATGCGAATCAACTACTAGGTATCTATGAAAAAGCTGGAGATAGGCTTGAATTTGTGAATCCGGCAATGAATCAAGATGTATTGCTACAATATTGGCCATTCGTTGTTTTCTTGATCGGTCTCGAAATCCTATTATCCCTATACAAACTGATTAAGGGACAGTGGACAAAAAGAATGGCCCTATACAATGCTATTGTTGAACTTATTGGAACTGTAGTCTTTGTTGTCATTTTAATAAATCCAAATCTATTTACTCAAGATTACATTATCTATATGGGGGATTTATTTACAGTGAGTGCTAATCAATTTAAAACATCACTCATTGGTGGCGTACTTCTAATCTATGTCGTGTCGGCTGCCTTTAATGTGTATGATGGATATCGAAAGGCGAGTAGTGGTAATAATCTTAAAGAAAATGGAAAAAACATGCACAAAATGTAATTTTAAAAATAAAAAAGCAAAAATTCCTTATTCTAACAATAAGGAATTTTTGCTTTTTTATCATGGATCAAGAAAAGCTACTAACTCTAACAAATAAAAATGTAGAACGTATAATAACACTCTCAACCACGAAGATCTCTTGTATAAATTTACTTAATTTGTGTATTTTAGAAAATGATTTTAAATAATTTATCATAATTACAGAGGAGACAGACATTTGAAATTCAAAGTAATGACGTTTAACATACATCATGGCGTGGGGATGGATAAAAAATTGGATCTGCAAAGAATAGCTAAAGTAATTGAAGATAGTGATGCAGATATAATTGGTTTAAATGAGGTTGATAAACATTTTTCTAAACGTAGCCTCTATAAAAATCAGGTTGCATCGCTTGCAGAACAACTAAATTTAGAGCATGCTTTCAGTCCGTCTCTCTCTTTGAGATCTAAAAATTCAACAACGCTACGGCAATATGGAAATGCTCTGCTGTCAAGATATCCAATTATATTAAATAAGAGTCATTCTTTTAATTATGTACCAGGCCTTATTGAGGGAAGATCCTTACTTAACGCTACAATTCAAATACACGAACAGTTATTTCAAATTATGGTCACCCATTTAAGCCTTAATCCGTATCTCCAAATGAAGCAAATTGATTATATTTTAAATCAGCTTCATCATTATCCACATCCAACTATTATTATGGGAGATTGGAATATGAAGCCTAAATCAAGACAATGGAGGAAAATAACTGATAAGGTACAAGATACTTGGCATATGGCAGGAAAGGGACTAGGTAATACTTATCCATCAAGACTCCCAAGGGCAAGATTGGATTATATTTTTCTTAGCTCTGAACTAAATGTTGAGAAAGCAGAAGTTATTAGTAAACACACAAATGCTTCTGATCATTTACCATTATTAGCAACAATATATCATAATTAATCGTAAAATTTGTATTACAATCAGTTATTTTTCTAAATATTAAAGTAGGTGTTCCACGATATAGCTTGCACTTGCTAATGGATCTATTTCCTTTTGAAATTCCCTTATTCTTTTTTGCAAATACTCCTTTTCCTTCGAAGAAAAGAGTATTTTTTCGACGGCAAAATTGATGTTTTCAATGTCATCAATTTTTATTGCCAAACGATTATTTACTAAATAATCACAGTTTTTTTCTTCGTGACCTGGAATTGGTTGATAGATAAATAAAGGCAGACCCTTTGCTAATGCTTCATAACAGGTTAAACCACCCGGTTTTGTGATAAGTAAATCCGTTGCTTCCATCCATTCATCAATACAATCAACAAATCCTAATATATGAATATTGGGATGATGAAATCTTTCATCCCTTAAAAAGGAATTTCTTAGCAATTCATTGTTACCAGTACATATGATAATTTGAATTTTTCCTTTCCATTTTAATAAAGCACGGCCAAGCTTCTGAATGCCACCTAATCCAAGTCCGCCTCCCATAATCATTAGAGTGGGTATATTTTTTAAGTTTAATTTCTTTCGCATCTCCAGTTTATTTTTTCGAACCCAAAAATTGGATCTTATAGGCATACCGGTAATTGCAATTCGATTTTTTGAAATGCCCATGTTTATTAATTGGTTATACACATCTTTGTTTGAAACCAAATAGGTATCTACTTCAGTATGAGCCCATGCTCCATGAACATGAAAATCTGTTACCATTGTACAAAGATTAAACTGATAACCCATCTTCTTTAATCGAGATGCAGTTGAACTTGTAAATGGGTGGGTACATACAATAAGTTGGGGACTTTCATTTTCAAGAAGAACTTCAATTTGTTTGTGAATCAGCTGGTGAATGACGTATTTTTTCCAATTTGAAAAGGGGATATTTTGTTGGTAAAGATAAATCATTCTCCATATGGAAGGTGAATGTACAATCATTTTTAGATATGAATTAACGATAACCTTAGTGATATGAGGATTAAGAGTTTGACCTAATTCGAAAATACTTGCATTGACAGAAGGGGCAAGGTGAGAGCTTGCATCAATGCTTCTGCCGCTTTTGTATGACCGTTTCCAATGGCTTCTGAGAGTATCAATACTTGTTTTCCCACGATTTACACCCTTATTTTTCTTTTTTAAATGATGGAGATAGGGACTAATGTCTTTGTTTAGAAAGTCCCTATTAATGCAAAATCTCTATTGATTATTATTGTTCTTATTACACAAAATATTTTTGGTAAAATCTAAATCATTTTGATTTTATTATGGATAACATACTAGAACATTTCTAAATTAAAGATAATAGCCAATCTCTAATATCTAAAATACGTGCATTTTTGGGTTTTGTATTTGTTCCGGTTACAATCATGGGAACTAGTGAGTCTTGTTCATGTAATCCTCCGTGGCTGGCTCCTCCTATATGAGTTGGAGATCCTTCACCAATAAACTCATGTCCAGGTTTCGCGCTAACTACAAGATAATCCCCTTCATGGGAAAATAATGTTGTGTAAAGTCTTGCTAAAGCATCTGGATAGATTCCATAGTTGACGTTTTTTTCATTTATTGAAAGATCTAACAGTTCAATATCACCTTCTATAAACCAAGATTGTCCATATCCATCGATTAAATCTCCCTCGGGGTGAAAAGTGAGCTGTCCATCATGCATACCGGAGATGACAGTAATTGAATTTCCTTCTTTCCATGCGATAACATCGATTCTCTCATCTTTTTGCATGATTTTCCCAAGTTCTTCTAGTGGTACATTCATAGAATCCAAAGTATAAATAAAGGCCATCCTTTCATTCACACCTAGAATTACTTGATCTGAAGAACCAATTCTATTCTTTAATTTCGGAATTTTATACATGGATAACAATTTTCTAAGATCTATCAATGCAAGGTTACGATCTTTATCAATCCATGCTTGACCATTATCACCTAGAATAATCCATATATGATCAGTTAATGCTTCCTCCCATGTTCCATAAGTGTTAAGGATACTTTGAAGTTGCTTGTCTACTTTTTCAATTCCTTTCGTATCCATTCTTCCATTTTTATGTATACGTTGATCTAAATCAGGAAAGTAAGCAATTGTAAGAGCAGGAAGCATATCCTGTTCAATTAGATATTTCAATTCTTTTGCTGTAAATTTGTCATTAAACCCATATTTCTGCCAAAATAAGGAGTACCTTTTTGATGGATTCAGTTTTTTCATTGCCCCATAGGAAAATACATGTGGTGCCTATGCGAATATTTTTCTTCTCATTCCTGTAACGACTGACATAAGGAAAGGAAATGTGATTTGTACAGATTCATGACCCCTATACATTAGAGTATTGATGGATGCGGTTTGAATATCCTGATCCTTAAGGATTTCATGAATCGTCTTATGCTTTTTGCTTAGATGGCTATGATTCAAATTGTAAAAAATATCTTCCATGGACTGTTTTAATCCTAATTTTACAAGTTCTCTAACATGACCTCCGTAATTAATAATCCGATTTTCTTTCTTATTAAACCAGACCAAACCTGGGATTTTGTGTTGATCACTGTAAAGTCCGGTTAATAATGTACTATCAACGTTAACAGACATTGTTGGAAAAGGACTTACAACATTTGGAATGTTATAACCATTCTCAATAAAAAATTGGAAAGCAGGAGCTTTTTCATTTTTGATCGCTTCCTGTAAAGTTGTATTCATTAACGTATCAACTAACAGCAAAATAACCTTTTTCTTATCTGATTGATCTGTCATTATAACTCTTCCTTTCAGAAAACCATTTCGACTAATAATAACTTTAACAGCAGAAATAGAAATTTTAGTTACTTTTATTTTTCCCAGTTATATTTCTAATTAATATTGACAAAATTATTTATTTACAAGATTAGAAATCATTAACCCTTAATCTGGTGTTTTTCAAGTATAAATAACAAAGTATAAATAAATGCCTTTTAGCGCAGTAAATTTGAATATATTAGCTAAAAATTTCACATAATAATATCTTAGATTAATATTTGGGGTGACTAATATGAGCAGAATTGCAAAAACTCCTCAACCTCCTTATTATGCTGTGATATTTGCTTCACAGCGAAATGAAGGTGATACAGGTTACGGGAGAATGGCTGGAAAAATGGTGGAGTTAGCTTCTGAACAGAGTGGGTTTCTTGGTGTAGAAAGTGCTCGTGATCATGAATTGGGAATTACAGTTTCTTACTGGGAGTCATTAGACGCTATTAAAAATTGGAAGGAACATGCAGCACATAAAATTGCACAAGAACGAGGTAAAAATGAGTGGTACAAGAACTTCGCTATGCGTGTTTGCAAAGTAGAAAGAGACAACTTTTTTGAAATTTAAAAATTAAATTAACCTATCTAAAAATTACATAAAAACGAATGTCTATTAACACAACAGCTGCATACAAGAAGGTTAAATACATTTTTCGGTAAAGTTATTTTACGAAAAGGCAGTTTGTTGAAATAATTCTGTATACATTGGAAAATTGGGTAACATACTAGGCAAAAAAGGAATGAAGGATGTTAATATGAATCCGATGAAACCAATTAAATTAAGATCAGTCCAAACAGATACGAGCGAAAAATTGACATCAGCTGAAATGGGTAAACTTTGGGCTACTTATATGGGAAACAGTATGGGATATTGCATTTTAAAGTATTATCTTCAACATGTTGAGGATGAGGATATTAAAACTTTATTAGAAAATGCGTTAAATTTAAGTGAAGAATTTATGAAAACTATTAAGGATATTTTTACGAAAGATAATTTCCCTATTCCTTTTGGGTTTACGGAAAAGGACGTAAATTTAAATGCTCCTCGTTTATTCCTTGATCAATTTTATGTTCATTATTTAAAATACACTTCAAAAGCTGCAATGAGTATTTATAATGTCGCGATACCTCTTGTCTATAGGAAGGATGTAAAAGAGTTTTTTAGATACTGCATGGATTCTACTATGGATTTAATGGACCAAATCAAAGATATATTGATGAATAAAGGATTTTCCATGAAACCACCAATAATACCAACTCCTGAAAAGGTAGAATTCGTACATCAAGATTTTTTAAATGGATTCTTTGGACATATTCGACCAATGCATGCATTAGAAATTACTCATATGTACGATATCATTGAAAGCAATTCAACGAGTAAGGCTCTAATACATGCATTTGCTCAAGTAGTAAAGGATGAAAAGATTCGGAAATTGTTTCAAAGAGGAGAAGGCATTACGACAAGAAGTATTGAAAAAAATATGGAAATGCTGCGAGATGAAAATTTACCATCTCCATCATTTCTTAACGATTTGGTAACATCATCCACTTTTTCTCCTTTTTCTGATAAGCTCATGCTATTTCATAAGATGGACATGTTCACAATAAAAATCAGAACCTTTGGAAATGCAGCAGCTGTAAATGGAAGGCATGACATTGGGCTTATGTATACGAATGACTTATTAAAAAATACTAGTTTCGTTCAAAGTGCAGCTAAAATTATGATTGAAAATGGCTGGTTTGAACAACCCCCAAGTGCAGCTGAAAGAGAAAGTTAGTATATATAGTAATATGAAGCTCAAAAGAAATATTATTATGGTACAGGATTATTTCCGTATTTTAGAAATTAATATTGATGAGTTTTATGGTTTTATTAATAACTAAATGAATTAATAAGGGAACTTTGCCAAACAAGGTTCTCTTTTTTGATGATAAGGTAGAAACACTCAATTGTCTCCATGTACAAAAAGAATAAAAAAACGTTTTCTCGTGATTATATGGTAAATTAGTAGATAAGGAATTTCTTATTTCTCTTTAATAAGACCAAATGGTGAAATTAAATTTTACTATTTTTTGATAACGCTTCCGTAATGTTCACTTCAAAGCAAAATATAAAAAAACGAGGAGTTCTTTATATGAAGTGGTTTGCTCTAACTAGTATCAAGAAAAAACTTCTAGCAGTCTATCTTCCGCTTATCATTGTACTAAACATCATCATTTTATTTGTTGCTCATAGTTTTTTTTCTTATGAAATGGAGCGTGCTTCACATAGGCATGCAAAACAAACAGTTGAAGTAATAAATCGGCATTTGGAAACGTATCTTGAAGAACTTGAGCGTCTGAGTCTATTTCCTTATTTCCACAATGAAGTGATGGACATTTTGAGGAATACGAACCAAAATCTTTCTCAAAGTGAGAAATACAAAGAGTATAAGTTCTTTGAAAATATGTTTAATAATATCATGTTGAATCCGCGGGAAGATTTACTTAATGTCTCTTTATTTCGCGAAGATGGAAGGTACTATTTTAACTCAAGAGTTTATGTCAATTTAAATCAGGATTATGATTGGAAAAATTCAGATTGGTATAAAAGGACAATAGAAGCGAACGGAAATGTCGTATATACTCTAAATTCTAATCAAGATGGAAGATTTACCGTCCTGCATCACGATTTATTCCTCATTTCACGACTAGTAAAATCAGAAAATGGTAAAAACCTTGGAACTATATTAATAGACGCAAATTTTCAAGGGATCGCCAATATATTAAAAGATGTTGGACTTGGAAAGGATTCAAATGTGGTCCTCAGGGATGAGTACGATAATATTATTTTTTCACAAAACAAATTGTATTTAAAAGAAATACAAGCAGCTGATAATCTAGAATCAAATATCTTAAAAATAAACAATGAAACGTTATTTCTTGAGAATCTCATCTCTGAAAAAACGGGTTGGAAAGTGAGTGTCATTATTTCTTCGGATGAAATCTCAAATTCCTTTGTAGTCATTAGAAAAATTGTTCTCATCATGCTTATTTTATTTGGCGTCGTTACAACACTCGTAACTTTATGGTTTTCAGAAAGTCTTACACGCCCAATTAGAGAATTACGCCGAAAAATGAGAATGGTCGAGAATGGGAATTACGATGTTGCTTTAGAAGTAAACAGCCAAGATGAAATTGGAAGCCTAGGACATACTTTTAATAGAATGAGTGCTCAAATAAAGGAATTAATTCATGAAGTTTATGAGTATAACATAAGACAAAAAGAAGCTGAACTAAATAACCTAAAGATGCAAATAAGGCCACATTTTCTCTACAATACTCTGGAAGCAATCCGATCACTAGCGGATATTCATGATAATAACGAAGTTGTTGAAATGACAACTAGTTTAGGCTCAATTCTAAGATATAGCATTAAAACACATCAAAAGTATGTTCCATTAGAAATGGAAGTAGATTATGTCCAACAGTATTTAAATATACAGCAAATTATGGTTGGTGATTCTATTCAAGTCGAATATGATATTGAATCTAGTATTCTACAATATTATTCAATACCATTATTGTTTCAACCACTTGTTGAAAATGCATTTCAGCATGGGTTATATGGAAAACGAAAAGGCGGTTTAATTCGAATTGCAGGAAGGAAGGTAAACGATGAGCTTCACTTTTTGATATCCGATAATGGAAAGGGGATTTCCAGTGAACGATTGATGCTTATTAATAAAGCGCTGCAAGTACCAAGTACAGTAAAAAATTCTAAATCTCCAATAGGCATTGGTTTAAGTAATGTAAATCAACGAATAAAAATAGTATTTGGTGAATCTTATGGCTTATTTCTGAAACATAATCCTAAAGGTGGAACATTAGTTCATATTAAAATTCCATTAGTTAAGATGGAACAAGAACATGATAAGGTAGGTGTATAGTAAATGCCGAGTTATTTGATTGTCGACGATGAACCTTTAATTCGAAAGGGAGTTAATAAGTTAATATCTCGTGTAGCACCTGAGTGGCATGTCTGTGGTGAGGCCTGGGACGGTCATGAAGGGATAGAAAAGGTAAAGAATTTACACCCTGATTTAATATTTTCTGATATCAGAATGCCTGAAATGGACGGGCTTACAATGTCCAAACAATTAATCAACCAGGGGATTTCTATTCCGTTCGTTT
Organism: Metabacillus sp. RB-C-LZQ-3-1; assembly: GCF_058315175.1. Taxonomy (NCBI): domain Bacteria; kingdom Bacillati; phylum Bacillota; class Bacilli; order Caryophanales; family Bacillaceae; genus Metabacillus; species Metabacillus sp. RB-C-LZQ-3-1. Next base: position 8,985 of record NZ_JBZFLI010000018.1, read on the forward strand.
TTTTAACAGGTCATGACGAATTTGCATATGTACAACAAGCACTCAAAAATAACGCATTTGATTACTTACTAAAACCTATAAAAGAACAAGATGTAAGACAATTATTTGATCGATTTGATAGAGAGTATGGTGTTAAAAGCCAGCTTCAACAAAAGGATATGTCAAGGTTAAAGCAATATGAATTTTTTCTATTAAATGCCCTTGAAAGTAAAAACACACAGAGTCTCGAGACATTTGAACAATGGTATCGGAAATTAGAAGATATTATTACGCTTCGTGCTTTTGTTAATTTGACCATACGGGTTGTTAATTCCTATTTATTAAAATTCAATATCATTGGATTTGAGTATAAGCCAATTATAAACGAAACGAATGCATTAAATGTCATTAGAAAATTACAGGAGTATTGTTTGTCAGAGCTTCAAGCTGTACAGACTAATAAGACGAACCAATTAATCGAAAGGGTAAGGGAATGGATTGATGAAAATATAGATAAATCGATCTCGTTATCTGATGCATCAGATCTCATTCATTTAAATCCTACTTATTTTAGTGAATATTTTAAAAAGACTACAGGTGAAACATTTAGTCAGTATGTCATTCGCTGTAAAATAGAGAGAGCTAAAGAGCTTTTAACTGACTATTCCCTGCGTGTATACGATGTAGCAATAATGGTTGGTTATTCGGATCAACGACATTTTAGCAAGGTTTTTCAAACAAAAGTTGGAATGACACCAACAGAATATCGAAACAAGGTCTTAGGTATTCGCAGTTAAACCATCATGATTATTCATGGTGGATTTTTTCTGGCTACATAAAAAAGTTCCGAAAACAACCACACTAATTCTTAAAAGCACCACATTTCGGATTATTTATCCTGCTGTTACAATTTAGAAGAAGTTAAAAAAGGGATGGGGGAAAGGAAGATGAAGACAGTTAAAAAGCTAAGTCCTTTATTCATTGTTTTATTTTTGGTAAGCGTTTTCACATCTGCGTGTAGTGGAAATGAAGAAACTTCACCGGCTTCTAGCGAATCTTCAGGTGATGAACAAATTGAAATTAGGGTTGCAACATGGCAAACAGAGGAAACGGCAGTTGAATTATTTAATAAAGCAAAAGAGTCATTCGAAGCTGAGCATCCAAATGTAACGGTTAAAATCGAAGCAGCTCCATATGAAAACTATATGACAAAGCTTCAAACAGAGCTCGCAGCTGGAAACCCAGCAGACATCATTCAAGTAGGTGAACAAAACTTCCAACGTTATATGGAAAAAGGGATTCTTGAGGACTTAACACCATTGGCAGAAGGTTCATTCGATTTTGATTCAGAAATTATTCCTAATGTTAAGGAGTTAATGCAAGTTGATGGTAAAAACCCGGTAATGTCAGTAGGTGCAGCTACAATCGGTGTTTACTATAATAAAAAATTGTTCGATGAGGCGAATCTTCCATATCCTCAGGATGGTTGGACGTGGGAAGAATTTGTAGAACTTGCAGAAAAATTAACAATTCGTGATGGTGATAAATTCGTACAGTATGGAGCAAATTTAAATCTTGGAAAAGACTGGATAGAACCCTTTATTGTTAGTAATGGGGGAAGCTACCTATCAGAAGATGGAGCTACATCTAATGGTTATTTAAATAGTGATGAAACAGTTGAAGCATTTCAAAAAATTTCAGATTTATATAATGTATCCAAAGTCGCTCCTAATCCAGCAGAATTGGTTGCACTAAAAGGTATCGATTTGTTTGCGACTGGTCAAGTAGCGATGAACGTAAACGGAAGCTGGGCACAAGCGGATTTACAAAAAAATCCTGATATCGAATTTGGTGTTGTATCACTTCCAACTATGTCAACTGGTAAAAAGACTTCATTAATGTATACGTCAGGTATGGGTATTTCATCAAAATCAAAGCAAAAAGAAGTTGCATGGAAATTTTTACTTGAATTAACATCTCCTGAAACAGAAGCTGGTAAGATGTGGGCACAATCCAATTTAGCTGTGACAAATAAATTGCTTGAATCGAGTGCACAAACTGAGGATCCATATTTAGGTGTCTTCGTTCAACAATTAGATCATGCGATTGAAAGCGCTTATTTCCAAAATAGCTATTGGGGTTCTGTAGGGGATAAATTGCTCGCTCCAGCGATCCAAGATATGTTACTTGATCCAAAAGCCGATATTAAACAAAAATTAACGGATCTTACGACACAGATCGATCGAGAACTCAAACAACAAGCGGAATAATTTTTTGAATGGTGGTGGGAGACATCCTCTCGTCACCATTTTTTAGAAAGGTAGGTATAATCATGAACTATCCGTTTCGACTTGGTTCTAAAGGGAAAGGGACCTTAACATTTTATTTACTCATTTCCCCCTGGTTGATAGGACTTGCGGTATTTACACTTGGTCCTATTATAGCTTCACTTGTTCTTAGTTTATTTCAATGGGATATGGTTTCTCCAGCCAAGTTTGTTGGATTTAGAAACTTTAAAGAGATGTTTACTTTGGATCCCCTTTTTTGGCAATCATTAAAGGTTACTGTCATATACGTTCTATTTAGAGTTCCATTATCGCTTGCAGCCGCACTAATCTTAGCGTTGATGATGAATCAAAAGATACCGGGAATTGGTGTGTTCAGAACGATCTACTATCTACCAAGTGTCATAAGCGGTGTAGCTGTATCAATGATGTGGATCTGGGTATTTAATCCAAACTTCGGATTAATGAATGGCTTCTTAGATTCGATTGGCATATCAGGGCCAGGGTGGTTCTCAGATACTAAATGGGCACTTCCTACAATGATCATCGTGTCATTATATTCAGTTGGTTCAACAGCGATTATTTTTTTAGCGGGTCTAAAAGGGATCCCAGATGTTTTATATGAAGCAGCAGAACTTGATGGTGCTTCTAAGCTTCAACAGCTTTTTACCATCACAATCCCTCAATTGACACCGACTATTTTATTTAACGTTATTATGCTAACGATAACTTCGTTTCAAATTTTTACAGAAGCACTAATCATTACAGGCGGCGGTCCTGCAAATTCAACCATGTTTTTTAATTTATATTTGTATCAAAATGCCTTCACTTACGGACGGCTTGGTTATGCTTCAGCCCTAGCGTGGATTTTATTTACCTTAACATTTATTTGTGCATTTTATATTTTTAAATCATCACGTAAGTGGGTTTATTATGAAGGGGGTGAACAATAATGGCAATGACCAATCCAGATTTGGAGAAGAAGACCTTACTTCTTAGCCAAAAAAGAAAAATAAAACGTAAACGTTATACCCCTTTACAAATTACAGGTTTTATCATGCTATGTTTCTTCTCGGTATTGTTGTTGTTCCCTTTGGCATGGATGTTGTCCACTTCATTAAAGGCACCTCATGAAGTAATGAGTTTAAATATTCAATTTTTGCCAGAAAAAATAATGTGGAGCAACTATGCGGATATTTTTGAAAAATACCCGGTTTTCCTATACACATGGAACACATTAATTATTACGGTTATGAGTATTATCGGTAAGTTAATCTCTTGTACTCTTGTTGCTTATGGTTTTGCTAAATTTAATGCACCTGGTAAAAATATTCTATTTATGCTGTTGCTATCTACGATGATGATTCCTTGGGCTGTAACAATGGTTCCATTATTTATCATATTCAAAGAAATTGGTTGGTACAATACGTTACTTCCATTATGGGTACCATCTTTCTTTGGAGATGCTTTTTCAATCTTTTTATTACGCCAGTTTATTATGGGTATTCCTCGTGAATTAGAGGAAGCTGCAAAAATGGATGGCGCTGGAGTATTACGTACTCTTTGGAGTGTTGTAGTGCCAAACTTGAAACCAGCACTAGCTGTAGTTGCAATTTTTTCATTCTTCTACACTTGGAACGATTTTCTTGGCCCGCTAATTTTTTTAACTGATCCTGAATTAGCAACATTGCAGCTTGGCATTCAATCTCTTCGAACACAATTCAATGTTGAGTGGCAATATATGATGGCTCTATCAATCGTTTCTATTATTCCGTGTTTAATTGTCTTTTTCATTGGACAAAAGAAGATTGTAGAAGGTATTACAATGACGGGTATTAAGTGAGGAACCGATTATCCTACTAATCTATAATGAGGGGGAAAAGATAATGAAATTTGGACTTGTCGGCCTTGGGTGGCCCGGACAGCAGCATGTTCGAGCGATAAGAGAAAATCAAGATGCTGAATTGTCTGCTGTTTGTGATTTAGATGCTGAAAAACTAAAGGAGTTTGAAGGAGAATGTAACACTTTTTCAGACATCAACGAGTTCTTTGCCAAAGGAGAAATGGATGCCGTGATCTTAGCGGTTCCTCATCAACTACATGCCTCTTTGACAATTCGAGCACTTAATCTTGACAAACATGTGCTTATTGAAAAACCGATGGCACGTACAAGTGAAGAATGCAGCAAAATGATCGAAGCAGCAGAACGAAATAACAAAACATTAATGGTTGCACAAAACTGGCGATATACTCCATGGTGTGTAGCTGCGAAATCAATTGTAGACAGTATGGAATTGGGGGTCATCCAAGCGGTTCGAACAGAATGGTTACTTAATTTTAGACCTTCTTTTCCAAAAGGGAGCTGGATCTATAATGGAGAATTAGCAGGCGGGGGGGCAATCACCAGCCTAGCGATTCATAATGTAGATGCACTTCGATATATAATCGGTGAAGTTGAAGAAGTCTACACAAATCAACGATACACGGATGACTGGTCTTCTAACGGTGCAGAGAACTGGGCGATGTGCCAATTCAAGTTTGAAAATGGTGCATTAGGCCATTTATTTACAGGCTATACACCTTTTGATCCGCCGGACAATGGCATGCTGTATATATACGGGGAAGATGGCACAATGTTCTTTGGCCCATACCAAGGGAAAACTGGGTTATGGATTCGTTCAGCAAAGCGTTCATCACAGCAAAATACTGACTATGAACGTGTGGATGTAAAAAATTTAACACAAGGTATGGTCACTCATCCACAAACAAACCAACTGAAACACTTTATTGAAAGCATTACCAATCAAACACGGCCAGAAACAGACGGTCAAGAAATCATAAAAACAATTGAACTTGTAGAAATGATGTATGCTTCTGGCAATAATGGTGTGCCAGTAAAAAAAGATAGAAAAATAGGTCCCTTATTATAGGACTAGAAAGTGAGGTCTCATATGGAGTTTCAATCAACCTATTACGAAAATGAGTCGCTTTGGGAAGTGAGGTTGGGTTCTACCAAAATATTAGAATATGTTTATGGTGCTGCGGAAGATCCAAATCCTTCTTTTCGTCTAGTCAAAACAAAGGGTGGTCATACAATTACCCTTTATCGCCCATGGGATCATCCGTGGCATCCTGGAATGTTTTTTTCTTGGAAGTATATTAATGGTTTGAACTTCTGGGAATCTATGTATCACGGGAAGAAAAATGTTGCTGTTACAGAGTCATTTGTTCCTATGGAAGGAAATATAGGTTTTGAGCAAAAGCTTTCTTATCTTACCTATGAGGGAAAGAAGTTATTAAAAGAAAATCGAGTGGTCCGAATCGAACACGGTGATGAAGGTTACCTAGTGCATTGGCAAGGCTCTTTTGTTCCTGAAGATGGACCCGTTACTCTTGATAGAACCGAGAATACAAAAGAATCGCCTTGGGGAGGATATGCTGGATTATCATGCCGGTTAAACCGCAACTTTCTTGGGCCGGTGATTACAACAGATTTAGGTGTTTATGCTGCAGATGATGCGTTTTCTAAATCATTCAAATGGTGTGATTATTCGGGAAAGCTTGACGGCTATATTGAAGAACAATGGGCTGGTATCTGTCTGATTGATCATCCGTCAAACCTGCGGCATCCTTCACCGAAATTAATCTATGACTATAAAGACATGCAGTTTTTGTCAGCAGGATTCTTATTTAATGAGCCGTACGTGTTAAATATAGGAGAGACTTTACAATTAAACTACACATTTTATGTTCATGACGGTCAAGTACAGGAAGAAAAATTAAAAAAGATTTGGAAAACAATATCAGGTTAAGCATTTATTCAGTATCTATGAAACATTTTATAGGAGGAATATAAGATGACGATCACTGTAGGTTGTTTTGCGTTAGTCGATCCGTTTTCTGTGTTGGAGCATCAATTAAAGCGCATCCATGATTTGGGCTTTCAATATGCAGATATAACAGATAATCGTGATGGAGGACAGCTAGGTGTTGAATTTGGTTTTGCCGCAACAGCCAGCCTGGACGGCAATCCTTACGATTTGAAACGAATGTTTGAAGAGCAGGGTTTGACGATTACAACATATTGCGCACACGCAAATCTATTAGATCCAACCGCACCTTGGCGTTATGGAACTTCCCAGATTATAAAGGCTATACGTGCAGCGGCGGCAATTGGAGTAGAATACGTCGTGACAACCGAAGGAGAACCATCCACAGAGTTTGGCCATAACATGACGGAGGATCAGAAGGTTTTCACGGTGATGGAAAAGCTTTATGAACCTTTACGGATTGCGAAGGATCATGGTGTAACCTTGTTACTTGAGAATCATGGGGAATTAACTGATTCTATTTCCGGCATGGAAAAGCTCATCCATGGACTTGGGAATCCTGATCATCTTGGAGTAAACCTTGATACCGGAAACTGCTGGCTGGGCGGAACAGATCCAGTGGAAATGACGAAAGTATTTGCTAGTAAGATCAAGCATGTCCATTGGAAGGACCTTCCGAAAGAAATGGAGGCACAGCGGGGAACCGTATTTGGTTGTGGGATGAGCACGATTGCCCTTGGCACAGGTGCAATCGACATTGCAGGTGTTTATCAAGAACTTGTTAGTGGCGGTTTTAACGGTCATACAACACTGGAAATAGCTGGAGATGAAGCGGTCCTACAAAGTTATGAATACCTTAAATCACTTGGTGCTAAATAACGATAGCAGGCAGGTTTTAAAGCCTGCCTGCTTGTTTGCTTTTTAAAATAAAAACGAAAGGTGGAGGTATTTTCATGGCAGAAAACTATCAAACTTTAAAAGAAAACTTAGCTAAGGGCTGGAATACATGGAATACAAGAAGTGTTCTTTCACATGTATTATTACCTGAAGGGTTTGCTATTAATATTGGGATTAAGGAATATTCTGAAGGAGCCTATTTAAAGGAAGCATTAATAGGAAGGTTAGAAAGGGGAGCAGAGACGGTTATTCCCAGCTCACATGCCTACGATGGATCTTATACATGTTTAAAGGTTGCATGGAAAGGGATCGAGCTAAAGGTTGAATCAGCTCACATAAACGAAGATCTAGTAATTTTGGTTACACCACTTCAACAAACGAGAAAAACCCCCGCTTTAATTATAGAGTCCGGGGTGTTATGGAATAAGGAAGGATATGTTTCACAGGAAAATGGCCATTTAATCTGGACATCAAATAAACGAAAAGTTACTGGTTATGGAATTGGTGAAATTGCAGTAGAGCATAATGTTCAAACCCAGACACCCTATATCGCACTTAAACTAGATTCAATTGTTGGGTTTTCAACTGGATTATATAGAGAAATAACTGAGATTCAGAAGATCATTGATATGCAAAAACAAAAGCATGAAGAAAGAAAGGAATTGTTTGGAGGTTTAAATGATGTTTATGACGCCCTTCAAACCTGTATGGCATGGGATACAATTTACGACCCTTCACATGACCGTGTTGTTACGCCTGTAAGCCGAATTTGGAATTGCAATCATGGCGGGTATGCATTATTTTGCTGGGATAATTACTTTGCAGCCTACATGGCATCTTTAGATCATAAGGCGCTAGCATATGCAAATGCAATAGAGATAACAAGGGAGAAAACGGATGCCGGATTTGTTCCAAATTGTGCATGGGGAACAGGTTTTAAAAGTCTTGATCGCTCCCAACCGCCTGTTGGTTCCCTTATTATACGTGAGTTATATCGAAAGTTTGGTGATAAATGGCTTCTTGAAGAGGTTGTGGACAATCTTCTTGAATGGAATCATTGGTGGTTTGAAAATCGTAAAAACGGTCCGCTATTATCATGGGGATCGACACCTTATAAGCCGATATTTGATAATTATTGGGAGACAGCCGGAGTGAACGATACGTTCGGTGGAGCACTTGAATCAGGTTTAGATAATTCCCCAATGTATGATGAGATTGCTTTTGACCCTGAAAATCACATGATGAAATTGCATGATGTTGGCCTAAATAGCCTTTATATTATGGACTGTAACACTCTTGCCGATATTTGTGGGATTTTAGGTAGGAATGAAGAAAAAGCAATGTTAGAAAATAGAGCAAAAATAATATCAAATCTTTTGCAGGACCTATGGGATGAAAAGGAAGGCTTTTATTATAATAGATTGACTGACAATGGTGAATTCAGCCATCGCATTTCACCGACCAATTTTTATGTTCTACTAGGAAATGTTCCTACACAGGAACAAGCGGAGCGTATCATAGATGAACATTTTTTTAATGAAAATGAATTTTATGGCGAATGGATATTACCTTCTATTTCACGAAATGATAAAGCCTATCCTGATCAAGAATATTGGAGAGGAAGAATTTGGGCACCAATGAACTTTCTTGTCTACTTAGGGTTAAGAAATTATAACCTTCCTGAGGCTAGAAAAGATTTAGTCCGAAAGTCTAAAGACTTATTACTAAAAGAATGGAAAGAGCATGGTCATATTCATGAAAATTACAACTCTGATACAGGAGAGGGCTGTGATAAACGGACGAGTGATCGCTATTATCATTGGGGTGCTTTATTAGGGTTGATTTCATTGATAGAGGAAGGATATTTGGAAGGATGGGAGAAGAAGATAGAGACAGAGAATTTAACAAATAGTTACAAATAAATTCGATATGGAATTCGTCTAATTGTGTTTGCTTGTAAAAAGGAATAGGGATATAAAAGAGACTACAGGAATTTTATATTTTCTGTAGCCTCTTTATATCCTCATTCTACAGCATTAAGTAATTCTTTTTTTATGACTAAGCATTTAGGACTACTCCTTACGGTACTATTAACTCTATCAGATTCAAATAAAAGGTAATACTTTTGTATCATTATTCCTTCTCTATGTTATATACTCTCTCATTATTAGAGACAACAATCAGCAGTCTTGATATATTAAAAGTGTCTTACAAATAAAGGGAGGTTAAAAGATGGGGAAATGGTATAAAAAGTCGGCCGCATTTATTACTAGTTTAGTAGTAGCGGGAAGTTTATTTGCGGTTCCAGTTGGAGCAGCACCTAATACAGCAATTCCTGCTGTTGAAAAAGCTTTATCAGTTGAAATCGAGGAAGCAACCATCTTTGAATTGCAACATGAGATGCAAAAAGGGGCTCTCACATCCGAGGAGTTGGTTCAATACTATTTGGACCGAATTGATGAATACGATGATTCTATCAACTCTATCATTACAATTGATGATGATGTTCTTTCAGAGGCAAAGCAACTTGATGTGGAACGAAAGACAGGAAAAGTCCGTGGTAGTTTACATGGAATTCCCGTTATTTTAAAAGATAACTATGATACATACGATATGCCTACTACAGCTGGATCATTATCTCTTGAAGGGTCAATTCCTTTAGACGATGCTTTTCAAACTCAGAAGTTAAGAGAAGAAGGGGCCATCATTTTAGGAAAAGCCAATCTTCATGAATTTGCTTTTGGCTTTCAGACCTACAGTTCTTTAGGTGGACAAACGTATAATCCATATGATTTAACAAAATATCCCGGTGGCTCTAGTGGAGGAACGGCAGCTGCGGTAGCTTCTAATTTTGCAACGGTCGGACTTGGGACAGATACGGGTGGGTCAATTAGGATTCCTTCTTCATTTAATAACCTTGTTGGAATTCGCCCAACAATGGGGCTAGCTAGCCGTGATGGCATCATTCCACTTGCGCTAACACAGGATGTTGGTGGACCAATAGCTCGTACTGTTGAAGATGCAGCTGTTGTTCTCGATGCCATTGCTGGTTATGATCCAGCTGATCCTGTTACAGAAGAAAGCATTGGAAAGGTTCCTAAAACCTATACACATTATCTTAAGAAAAATGGGTTAAAGAATGCTAAAATCGGGGTTGTTCGAGATCTATTTGGAAATGACCTGCAAGTAATTAAAGCGATGGACCAGGCCATTGCAGACATGGAAAAACTTGGTGCTGAAGTATATGAGGTGACAATCCCAAATCTTAATGAAATTCTTGCCTACCCAAGTTTAAGCTCGTATGAATTTAAGTCTCAATTGAATGATTATCTAGCATCACTTGGACCTGATGCACCTGTGAAATCACTGACCGATATTATTAATAGCGGAAAATATCACCCAAGTTTGAAAAACTCATTAATCTCAAGGGATAATATGGGACCATTAGAGACGAATGAGGAGTATCTTGATATCATGGCGAATCGTCCAAAGCTTGCAAAGGAAAGCTTAATGACAACCTTCAATGAACATGACCTTGATGCACTAGTTTACCCTACATCAAATGCATTGCCAGCAACTGTAGGTGGAGGACAAGGTGCAGGTAATGCGAATCGATTAAGTCCGTTCTCTGGATTCCCGGCTATGTCGGTCCCAGTTGGATTTAGTGATGATGGGTTACCAATTGGAATGGAGCTGCTAGGTAAAGAGTTTGATGAACCAACTTTAATTAAGTTAGCTTACTCTTATCAAGAAGGAACGAACCATCGAGAAGCACCTGTGTTGCAATAGATTAATAGAAGTAAGCCAATCATTTACGGATGATTGGCTTTTTAGTTTGCTGTTCAATATGCAAAGCCAAGGTCACACATATGGGGATTACTGTATATGGTATAATCAAAGTAACTTAATATTAAAAAAATTTAAACTTGGTGATATCATTATGATAGATTTTCTCTCTAGTTTTCTCCTAATTTCTAGTTGGCTTTTATTTGCTATAAGTGCATATCTGTTGTTCTGGGCAATAATAATGCCTATTTTGGGGTTTATTCCTTTTTGTTTAGTTTTAAGTGCTGGCTTTTTATGTTTTTCTTGTTCTAAAAAACTTGATAGTAGATCGAAAACTACGTGATTTTTAACTCAAAATATAACAACAAATCCCTTGAGTATTATTCTTAAAAAACGGTTAATTTATTTTAATGACAATTAATCTTCTATTACTGAACAAACAGGAGTGTTTCTACATTTAAGCTAGTTCATTTGTCTTATCTAAGGAAAGCTTAGTTATAAACATTCAATAAAAAGGTTGGTTGCTAGTACCAACCTGATAAATTACTCAATAATTGTAATCTCCATTTTGCTGTCCACTTTCGGTAGATAATGAAACTCCCATCGTTTGCAATGATTTTTTTGCTTGATTTAAATAGGATTCTGCTTGTTCTTGCCATTTGATAATTACTTTCATAAACAGCTTATATTCAGGGCTTGCATTTTCCTCCATCGTTTTTAAACCATCACGTACTTTTTTATCTTGATTTTCAGCATTTTTTATACAAGCTGCTAGTGTTTCTACAATGGATTGTTGTTGCTCTCCATTAACAAGTCTCTGTGATGAACCTACTGCAGTAACGCGATGATAGGAAGCAGGAACTAGATGATCATGCATTTCGCGATTCCCTTTTAAATCTTTGGTTTCTGGTATATGGAAAAGTTCAGAGCTCATAGCACAAACCATTTCTTCAGCGTATAAACTTTGGTTTAATAAATGTAAAAGATGTCCCCAGTTGTTCACTCGATAATAATAATATGGATACAAAAAAACAACTCCTTTTTCAGTAAATTTGAACCCCTATCTTTATAGTTATGATTTAGTATCGAAATTAATGAAAGTATATAATCCAGGGCGGTAAGACTTTCTCCTTACTAAGCCAGCAATATAGTTAAACTTTAATAGATAAAAAGTTCCTGCGAATATGAATGAACATTAAAAAAACGGAAATAAAGGAGTGGCACAATTGAAGAACATTTATATTATCAGGCATTGTGAAGCTGTAGGGCAGCCGCCCGAATCACCACTTACGGAAAGAGGTTTAAAACAATCCAATGATTTAGCTGATTTTTTTGATAATATTACAGTTGATCGCATCATTTCAAGTCCGTATAAGCGTGCTATTCAAACAATACAACCACTTGCAAATCAGTTAAATATTGAGATAGAAATAGATAGCCTATTAAAAGAACGTGTACTCAGCACTAACCAACTTTCGGATTGGTTTGAGAAATTAAAACAAACATTTGAGGATTTTCATATAAAGTTTGAAGGTGGAGAGTCCAGCAAAGAGGCGCTAAAACGAATAGTAGAAGTTGTTGATAACGTTTTGAAAAGTGAATTTGAAAATACCATCATTGTGACACATGGAAATGTAATGTCTTTACTATTAAACCATTATAATAAGGAATTTGGTTTTGCTGAATGGTCCAGTCTTAGTAACCCTGACATATATCTTTTAAAATCTGATGGCAATGAAATCACTTTTGAACGATTATGGAGCTAACACTTAAAAAGTTTTGTAAAGGGGTCTGACTTAATGAACTGCTGCAGTCCTCATACAATAGTGGGTGAGACCAATTTTCTTTAAATTCTATTATTTGTAGCATTAAACTTCACTTAATCTTTCTTTAGAGCTTCAAGTTTAATGACTTATCTCTTGTTTTTTATACGAAAATTAAGTAAACTACCTTTAAAATATTAATATCTTTCGGGGGCTGGTGGAAACTGGCTGAGATTGCAACTATTCCGTTGCTGACCGTTTTAACCTGTTGGATAATGCCAGCGTAGGGAATGTGAGTAGTGAAACTATGAGCACTTTGCGCTTGCAAAGTGCTCTTTTTATTTTTCTAAAAAATACATAGCAAATTGAGTACATCCCTTACGTTCAACTAAGAATGATATCAAGAAAGAGGGTATGACGAATTGAGACAAGAAATCGTAGATCGTGTTCTGCATTTTATTAAAGCTAAGGATTCTTCTGAAGAAGCCTTTAATGATCTAGCATTACAATTATTTCGTTACCAATACACAAATAACACACCATTTCAAATGTATTGTCGTCAAAAAGGAAAAACACCTAGAATGGTTAGAAATTGGAAGGATATCCCTGCAGTACCCATTAATGCATTTAAGGAGCTCACCTTAAGCTGTGAGGACCCTGAACAATCAGAGGATGTGTATATGACTAGCGGAACAACGAAAGGCATTAGAGGGAAGCATTACCATCCAACATTAGAGGTTTACAATCAATCGATGTTAAAAAACTTTAAGGACCGTTTTATGAAGGGGCATGATCGAATAAAAATGGGTATCCTCTTTCCAACTGAAGAGGAAATGCCGAATTCATCTCTATCACATTATCTAGCATTAGCATTTAAAGAATATGGGACAAGTGATAGTCAATACTTTGTCAATGATCAAGGCTTGCAAGTTGAGGAATTATTGTTTGCATTAGAACAAGCTGAAAAATCAGGTCAACCATTTGCCCTCCTCGGTGCATCTTTTAGCTTTGTTCACTTGTTTGATGAATTACAAGCAAGGGGAAGATCATTCCGCCTTCCATCAGGAAGTAGAATTCTAGATACCGGCGGCTTTAAGAATAAATCAAAAGAGCTTGATTTAGAGACGTTTTATACTCAACTTTCAACATTACTAGGGGTTGAAAAGTCAGATTGTATCAATATGTATGGAATGACTGAACTTAGTACGCAATTTTATGATAACGGAAATAGCATGGTTCCATCAGTAAAATCAGGTCCACATTGGATTCGTACAAGAGTGATCAATCCATTAACAGGGGAAGACGTTGCCAAAGGAGAAAAAGGTGTCCTTGTTCATTGTGACTTGGCAAACTTCAATTCAGTTACAACCATTTTAACTGAAGATCTTGGAGTGGAGAAAGAGGAAGGCTTTTTATTATTAGGTCGAGTACAAGGAGCAGAGGCAAAAGGATGCTCAATTGCTGTAGATGAGTTTATAAGGGCTGCAAAGGGGCCCATTCAATGAACGAAATAGCAGGCTATCTTCCTAGCTCCCTCGGGGGAGAAGTAGAATATAAAACGTTAACTTTTGAATCTGATACTGGAAGGTTAGACGTTCAGGTTCCTCTATTATCACAACAACAACTCGATGAAGTGATAGAAGGAGTTAAAGAGTCATCTGTTTCAGTGCTTAAGTCAATGACAGTAACACAAATAATAGAAATAATTGATAAGGTTATTGAGCAGCTTCTAGATCGCTCTAATCCCTATCGTCAAAAAGCCGAAGAGCTCCTGCCAATTGTCACAGGATATGACAAGGAATTAATTAGAATCGGATTAACAAACTATTTAAAAACATTTCGCAAACAGAATTTGCAGCGTTTTATCGTAGAGGATTTTGGTAATCCATTGCTATTAGACGATTTTCAGCCGAGAACGAAAAGAGGGTTCTCTAAGGCTGTGGGGGCAAATGTAACAGTTCAAGTCTGGGCTGGGAATGTTCCTGCGCTTCCGCTTTGGAGCTTCATTTCAAGTCTGATCGTTAAATCAGGCACCATTGGCAAACTACCCAGTGCGGAACCCTTATTTGCAGGCTGGTTTGCTAAGATGATTGTCGAAGTAGAGCCAAGACTTGCCGATTGCTTAGCAGTCATTTGGTGGAAGGGCGGTGACGAGGAAAAGGAGCGACGTATTTTTCAACAAGCAGATATTGTGCTTGCTTATGGTGGAAATCAAGCACTGGAATCAATCAAAAGCCGTATTCCAATTACCACACGCTTCCTGCCATTTGGTCACAAAATTAGCTTTGGTATTGTTTCAAGGGTTAGTCTCGACTCTCGTAAAGTATGGAAAACGGTTCGGGATGCCGCGTATGATGTGATTCGATATGATCAACAGGGTTGTTACTCCCCACATGTGTTTTATGTGCAAAAAGGCGGGAATGTAGAACCGAGAGAGTTTGCTAGATATTTAGCGCATGAATTAGAAAGCTTTGCAAAGAGGTATCCGCGCAGAAGTCTTTCAATAGAAGAAGCAGCAACTCTTGCCGAATGGAGACAGAAGGAAGAGTTTAATTTATTTACGAACCAGGATAAAGAAATCCTTGGAGAACAACATAATGCCTGGGCGGTTGTTTTTGATCGGGACGATCGGGAATTAACACCAAGTTGTTTAAACCGTGTCATCAGAGTTGTTGAGGTGGACGAGTTATTTGATATCTTGCCATACATTGAGACTTCCCGATCATATTTACAAACCGTTGGGATCGCAGCTTCACCAGAGGAGCTCTTTCAAATCTCTGACTTATTAGGAAGTGCGGGTGTAACACGGATAACAGGTCTTGGAAATATGACATCTCCAGAAGCAGCGTGGCATCATGATGGGCGTTTTAATTTACTAGATTTAGTGAATATGGTTGATCTTGAACACCATGCAGAGGAATATGCAGAAGATCTTGCTTCTTATGTAGATTAGGAGATGACAGCATGAGTTTTTTAAAGATGGACAACGTAACCTATAGTTATGAAAATGAAAAAACAATTATTAATCAAACAACTTTGGAGATAAAAAAAGGAGAATTTCATAGTTTATTAGGTCGAAGCGGGTGTGGGAAAACAACATTATTAAAAATAGCATCAGGGCTTCTGCAACCAAACAAGGGAGCCGTTTATTTAGGAAATAAGAAAATCATTAAACCTTCTGCTGAAATTGGTTTTGTTTTTCAAGCTCCGACACTTTTGGAGTGGAAAACAGTCATTGATAATGTACTGTTGCCAATTTCACTAAAAAGAAAACCGACCAAACAAGACCGTGAAAGAGCAGCGACCTTATTGAGGATGATGAGGCTACCTGATTATGATCATTATTATCCATCAGAACTATCAGGAGGACAGCAGAGTAGAGTTGCGATTGCACGTGCGTTGATTCATCATCCTTCGATGTTATTTTTAGATGAGCCTTTTGCAGCATTAGATGCCATAACTAGGGAAGACTTGCAGGACGATTTACTAGCACTTTGTCAGGATCAAAAGATGACGGTGTTATTTATTACTCATGATATTGCTGAAGCAGTCTATTTATCGGATCATGTTGCAGTCATGGAGTCCGGAGAAATTACATTTGAATTAACTGTGTCACTACCGAAGCCGCGGAAAGCGTCTGATCGGTACAGCTTTTTGTTTAATGAGCATTGCTTAAAGGTAAGAAATGCCATGAATGGAGGGAAAGGATGAAACATTTCAGACTTTATTCATTTTTACTGTTCCTTTTCCTCATGATCATATGGGAGCTTGTCGCAGGTACGATGTCAGAGCTTATTTTACCGGCTCCTTCAGTGGTCTTGTCTGTTCTATGGGATGGAATAGTATCTGGTTATCTCTTGCCACATCTTTATCGTACATCTTTAGAGGTTATTCTAGGACTTTTCTTTGGAAGTCTATTAGGTTTAATCGCGGGTATTATCATGGGGGAAATACAATTCTTAAGAAAAATTCTTCTTCCATATGTCATTGCAAGTCAGGCTGTACCAAAGTTGGCGCTGGCACCGTTATTTATTTTATGGTTTGGCTTTGGGATGACATCTAAAGTCGTTATCACGGCGCTTATATGCTTTTTTCCACTGCTAGAAAACACGATTACGTCTATTCAACAAACAGATCCAAATAAAAAAGAACTATTTCGTGTTTTACATGCAACGAGATGGCAAACATTACTTCATCTTAAACTTCCGTCAGGCTTACCCAGTATTTTAGCCGGATTTCGTGTCGCGGTTGTATTAGCGGTTGTTGGAGCAGTTGTTGGTGAATTTATTGGAGGCAGTGAGGGACTAGGAGCAATGATTATTGCTTCACAAGGGATGATGGATACACCTCTGATGTTTGCGGTTCTAGTATTACTTACACTTTTAGGGATGGTTCTCTATGAAGCAGCCCGGTTACTGGAAAGATGGCTTTTAAAGCCAAAAAAGAAGGAGAAAAAGAACAGAATATGAAGAAAATTATGATGGTTTTTATCTTAACATTCGTCACGGTCTTAACAGCATGTAACCAAGGTTCAAATGAAACAACACAGGATAATCCAAAGGCAAAAGAGGAAACACTGGAATCGATTCGAGTCGCAAGCTGGAGCAAACCAATTTCAGAACAAACCAATCTGCTTGTAGAGGAGGAAAAAGGGTTTTTTAAAGAACAAGGGTTAAACATGACCTTTATTCCTGGTGCAGGTGGTGGAGATGCTATTAAAAATATTCTATCTGGTCAAGCTGACATTGCTTTTACTGATCCAGGTTCATTATTTTTCGCCTTAGATCAAGGGGAAAAACTAAGAGTGATCTACAATATCTATCCTCAGAATGTATTTAATATTGTTTCATTAAAAGAAAAAAACATTAAGAAGCCAGAGGATTTAAAAGGGAAAACAATAGGTGTATATAGCCTGTCAAGCGGAACAAGACAAAATTTATTAGTATTACTGCATGAGGCAGGCTTAACAGAAGAAGACGTGAAGATTGTTGAAACCGGGGTCTTAAACTTTGCTCCGTTAATGCAAGGTCAAGTGGATGCAACAGCAGCAACAGATACTGGTTTATTTACCGGTAAACAAAAGGGTCTTGGTGAAGTAAATGTCATGGAGGTTAAGGACTATTTAAACTTTCCAAGTGATGTATTTGTGGTGACAGAGCAAACATATCAGAAGAAAAAGGAGCTTTTACAAAGCTTTTTAACAGGTTATCGAAATAGTGCTGAATGGATGATAAATAACCCGGATGAAGCTGCTTCTTTAGCTGTGACATATGCCATTGATGGGAAGGATCAAGCGAATAACTTAGAAATTATTAAGATTCGTAACGATTCAAGCGTCTCAACAACAACTGAGGAAAGAGGGTTAGGCACCTTTGACATTGAGATGTTACAAAAGGCCGCAGATACGTATAAAAGATTAGGGCTGGTTAAAAACACACTGAACATGAAGGACATTGTAACAGAGGAATTACTTCCGAAAAAATAACAGGAGATATGAAATGAAATTTCAAAACAAAGTTGTACTTGTCACAGGATCAAGCCGCGGAATCGGGGCATCCCTTGCAAAGGGTTTTGCCAGAGAAGGGGCTACTGTTGTCGTGAATTATGCGAAAAATAAATCAGCAGCTGATGAAGTCGTGTCAGCTTGTATCGAGCTTGGCGGAGATTCATGGGCTATTCAAGCTGATGTTACGCAGGAGCAAGCTGTTAAGGATATGATCGATGAAATCCTACTAGAAACAGGTAAAATTGATGTGGTCGTAAACAATGCCTTTAGACCCTATACGTTTAATCCTGATCAGCGAAAATTAGCGTGGCAGCTCACTTGGGATGATTATCAGGATCAAATAGATGGTGCACTACGGTCTACTCATTATCTATGCCAGGCCATCATTCCAGCTATGAAAAAACGAGTTCAAGGAAGCATTATTAACATGGTCAGCAATTTAGTTGAACGACCTATCGTACCATACCCAGATTATACAACAGCAAAAAGTGCTGTTGCAGGGTATAGCAGAAACTTAGCTGCTGAACTTGGGCCTTTTGGAATTAGAGTAAATTGTGTAGCACCAGGACTTGTCTATCCAACCGATGCAAGCCGTGATACCAAAGAAGAAGTAAAGGAAATGATCATTTCCCAAACACCATTGAGACGGCTTGCTTCACCAAGTGATATCGAAGGTCCAGTCTTATTCTTAGCTTCAGATTGGAGCAAATTTATGACAGGGCAAACTCTATATGTAGACGGCGGTCTTGTTATGTAGAAAAGGAAAGGGGATAAAGCAAATGGAACGAACACAATTCATAAATGCGTTAGTACATGTTAGAAATACGAATCCACTTGTTCATAATATAACAAATGTGGTAGTCACAAATTTTGTCGCAAATGGCCTTTTAGCATTAGGAGCATCACCAGTCATGGCTTATGCAAAAGAAGAAGTCGGAGATATGGCCAAAATAGCAGGAGCTCTTGTATTAAATATCGGAACTCTTACTCCTGATGAAATTGACGCGATGATCATCGCTGGAAAATCAGCAAATCAACATGGTGTACCTGTTGTGTTTGATCCTGTTGGGGCGGGTGCAACTCCTTACCGTACTGAAACATCACATCGCATTGTTAAGGAGATAAAAATTTCCATTTTAAGAGGGAACGCAGCCGAAGTGGCAAATGTCATTGGTGAGGATTGGGCTATTAAAGGTGTAGATGCTGGTGAAGGTTCTGGTGATATTGTTGAACTAGCCCAAAAGGCAGCAAAAAAACTTCAAACAACGGTCGTTATTACTGGTAAGGATGATGTGATAACGGATGGAGAAACAACCTATGTTGTGCAAAATGGTCATCCTATTCTAACAAAAGTAACAGGGACTGGCTGTTTATTAAGCTCGATTATTGGTGCTTTTTCAGCTGTTGAAAAAGACATGATCACCGCGTCGGTTGCAGCTCTTGCAGCTTACGGGGTATCGGCAGAGCTAGCAGCACAAATAACTGTTGAAGAGGGACCAGGCAGCTTTCAAATTGAATTATTGAATCAATTAATGAAAATTTCAACTGATGATTTACAAGCTCGCATGAAGGTTGAAAAATTGTAAAAAGTAGAGGGAGAGTGAGATCATGACAATAGGAAAAGCGTTAACAATAGCAGGATCAGATAGCGGAGGCGGAGCCGGTATTCAAGCAGATTTGAAAACCTTTCAAGAGTTAGATGTGTTTGGAATGTCAGCCATTACAGCTGTCACTGCACAAAATACACTTGGTGTTCATGGTGTCTATCCATTATCAGTCGAAGCCGTTATAAAGCAAATTGAGGCGATTGGTCATGATCTTGGAGCGAATGCTGTAAAAACGGGGATGTTATTTAGCAGTGAAATTATCCGTGCCGTTTCAGATTGTATCAAGACGTATAAATGGGAAAATGTAGTTGTAGATCCAGTAATGATTGCAAAAGGCGGAGCGTCATTGTTACAGGATGAAGCTGTCTTCGCGTTGAAAGAACATTTACTTCCTTTAGCCATGGTGATTACACCTAATATTCCGGAGGCAGAAGTTCTTGCTGAGATGAGTATTCAATCAATAGATGATCGTTTAGAAGCAGCGAAACGATTGCATAAGCTAGGTGTCAAGCATGTTGTCATGAAGGGTGGACATAGTGATGAAGAAGAGCTAATAGACATCCTATATGACGGCGAAGAATTTACTTATTTTAATGGGAAACGGATGGAAACAAAAAATACTCATGGGACAGGATGTACTTTTGCTGCGGCACTAACAGCTGAACTTGCAAAAGGAAAAGCAGTGAAGGATGCAGTTAAAACGGCAAAACAATTTATCCAAGCCGCCATTGAAGATGACCTGGAAATTGGCGGGGGTCACGGTCCTACAAATCATTGGGCATACCAACGTCGACAAAGAGGTGAAAAATAGATGCCAAGAATTTCAAACGACAAGATGAGGAAGCTACTGAACGTATATTTCATTATGGGAAGTAATAATTGCACCTCTGAACCTGCAAGTGTTTTGGAACAAGCCATTAAAGGTGGAATCACAATCTTTCAGTACAGGGAAAAAGGAAAAGGTGCCTATAGCGGTGATGAAAAATTTCACTTTGCCAAGCAATTACAAGCGATTTGCAAAGAAAACAATATCCCTTTTATTGTAAATGATGATGTCGAGTTAGCCCTTCAACTAGATGCAGATGGTGTACACATTGGTCAGGACGATGCATCTGCCAAAGAGGTAAGACAGAAAATTGGCGATAAAATTCTAGGAGTTTCAACACATAACCTAGAAGAAGTAAAAAAAGCAATTAAAGAAGGGGCGGATTATGTTGGGATCGGACCTATTTATCCAACGAAATCGAAGGAAGATGCAAAAACCCCTCAAGGGACAAGTTTGATAAATGAAGTTCGGATCAAGGAGATTGAGATCCCAATTGTGGGAATTGGCGGAATTACTTCGGAAAATGCAGCACCTATTATTAAAAGCGGGGGCGATGGTGTAGCCGTCATAAGTGAAATTAGTCTTGCAAAAGATCCAAAGGAAAATGCCGGTAAACTTGTACAGGCCATCAATTTTTAATCTCTGCAATTGATTTATAGGTTAAACTATCATTTATTTAGCTTACATTTTTTCACAAAATTTAACTAGCCCCTCAATTAGTTGACAAGTAAATTTTAAATGCCAACTAAATAGAGGGGCATATTTTATAAGGTGTTAAAAAATCGTGATGTTTTTGGTGTGAATTCTAAATGGATATCAGGCATTCAAATTTTATAATTGTATTTCCCATCCTCAATCTCGTTTTTAATAGAACGTATATACTCCCTCAACTCAGCATCTAAATTATTCTTATCAATTTCATCAATCGTAAAGTTAATCATTCTAGCCTCTTTCCAATCCATTACCTTTATTAATTTATTTTGACCCTTCCAGTAAACATACATGATGTGATATCTGTTACTCATGAAAATCAACTCTAAGAATATCTTTATATTTCAAATAAAATACATCCCCTTGTAGATCCATAAGTCGAAGTTCCTGCTTTATCAAATCAATATAATGAATTTTGCCTACATAAAGCTTCATATCTCCTTTTTCGAAGTAAGTAAAAACAAGTTCTTTATTATTTTCCATTGCCTCATAAATGGTTTGATTAATCTCGTCCAATTGATGTGTATGAAGTATAGGTTTCTCTACAGAATACGAAGTTTTATCACAAACTCTAATCATAATTCCCATCCTTTTTTAATATCATATCCTTATTATACGAAAATATGTTCGATTTTCCAGTATAAAAAGAACGTGTGTTTGCATATAATATAAAGAAAGGAGTTGATATGATGAATGGTTTACTACAAAGGTCTAAAGAAGAGAAATTTCCAGTTGAAATAATTTATTTATCAAATACCGGAAAAATTACTCAACGAACGATTATTGTAAAAGAGATTCAAAACGAATATATAAAAGCCTTTTGCCTCTTGAAACAGCAACCACGTTTATTCAATCGTTCCAATATTTTATCAGCTGCAAAAAGGCAAATAAAAAATAATGTACATTATGCATAAAATAAGGTGCTGTTACCATTTTAGCCAATATTGCGGAGTAATTAATTACAGTTTATGGTAAAATGAGAAATGCGGTTTAAAATGCATTTGGGAGGTCGTATGTAATATGATTCGTTTTATCACTCAATTCGGTGTTGCCGCTATGCTCCTTTTATTTTCAACGGCCGTTGCTTGGTATGAAGGCAGTGCGATTTTGGATAATCCTTGGGAATGGAGATATTCTACACCTTTTACACAGCTAATTAATGGCGGAGTAAGTTATCATAGTGACATTTCACAATTGGATTACTTTATTGATGCTTCTAAATTTCAACCTGTTTTTCCCATTATTATGATTTTAAGCAGTTTATATATATTAATTCTTATTGGTTTCTATTCTTTAAAACAAATGAAAAAATGGTTTTCTTACTATCTTTCAGTATTGGGAGGAGGTTTATTACTATTTAGCTATTTTACCTTTAATTCTTCAACAATAGGTGGCCGTATCCTGTTCTCTCTATTTATCATTTGTGGCTCATTATGTGTAACAACAGCAATCATCATTTACTTTCAAATTTTAGTCAGAATTAGATTATTAAAAGCAAAGGTTTAGTTATAAACTCATAATAATGGATATTTATGTTAAAACTAGTATTAAATTGTAGAGTTTTCTACTAACGTAAAAAGGATGAATTCTATAATTGTTCTACATAAAAATAATTAATTTAGTAGAAAAAATTTTCTTGGTCAACATACCTTAAAACCTAACTAGTTTAAGGAGTCCTTTTATGAAAATAGATTCAAAAATGAGGAAAATACAACAAAAATATAGGAAGGAAATAAGATTTAAAAACAAACAAGGAAAACACGCTTTTGAGGCAGCAGGAGTCATTTTTTTATTTTTCTTGCTATTGTTTGTTGGAATTAAATTTAATTTTTTTGATTCTGATAGTATTCAGCCTATTCCAGATAATGATTTTGAGAATAAATGGATGTACGTTATTCCTCAAATTGATGATTCTTTAAAAAATAGTAGTAGCGATTATACAGGGATCGCAATAGACTTTAACCCACAACCAATAAAAATTATTTTGAAAAATTCATTTCAAAAACCAAAAATAAATGATGAGAACATTCTAAATGAACTTATTAATCTTGCCAATAAAAATATAAAATCAAATAACTTGCCTGCATCTAATGAAACCTACGAAATAATAGTAATAGGTAGGAATAAAGAAGAAATAACACGTGAAATATTTACTAACAGCTAAAAATAAAGAGAAACGTTTATGAAGAAAGTTTAAGTGTAATTTTGCCATATTAATAAAGTGAGATTTTGGGATTTAAAAGGAGAATTGTTAGTGAGAAAATTAACCATCTTATTATTGATATTACTTTTTGTAATCGGATGTAATTCAAATCATACAAGTAATGATATTTTTCAATATAAAGATTCGTTTGTTGGTGATAACAGTGCAGTAATAAACATTGTTAATCAATTACTGGCCGCAGAACATTTTAATGGGATTGAACTAAAAACAAAAGAGGAACCATTTGGTATCATTGTAAAGTATGAATTGTTTGATAAAGAAACAGTTATTAATAATGCTACATATTTGTTTACGTTAATACAAAATGTGAATTGGATTACATTTAATTCTGATATGGATGACTACTCAATTTCGCGAGAAGATCTAGAAACATGGTATGGAAAAGACTTGCATGAAATCGACAACGAAGATGAACTAAGAGAACTTATCCAGGAAACAATAGAAGATGAAAATAATGTTAATCGCTTTCTTAACATTTAAAGAATTTAGGATGACAGATGGACAAGGAAAAAGAAATTATTTCTCACTCTGGTGGTGTTAAAGGTGAATTCAATGATGGGAAATGAGTTTTAACCAGAAAGAAAACCTTCGATCCTATCAGGAATGATGTCATATCATAGATAATTACACGTTATTTGCTGATACCTACAAGTAGAAGCAGTGCTGAAAGAAATGCGAATGGGGAGGAAATTGAAACTGGATTTAATAGAAGTAAAATTCGGATAAAGTACTGTACCGATGGAACAAAATATAGCCTGGAATAAAGAAGAGAAAGAGAGCATTTCAGTTAGGTTATTTATTGAAAAAAATAACCTAATAATGAAAATGCTTGTATTTGTGATCCCGCATAGAGGGGACAGAACAGATCACTTTATTATTATGATTTGTTTACTAATATCTGTTCTCTTATTTTGACAAATATAAAATATATTCCTGTTATGGTTTGAGTAACTAAAAAAACAGGGAAGGAATAAGAAAGCTTAAAACCTTTTTGAAATGTAATGATGTCCATAAGCGTTAAAAGCCAAAGTGCAGCTACTCCAATTAGTGACCAAGTCAAAACATAAACAATAAAAGTCGATTTGGAAATTCTGAAGACTTCATAAAAATAAAAAAAGAAATATCCGAAAGGTGCAAACAATAAATAATAAAAAATATCTGTTACCTCATAATTGTTTAGGTCATTCACTCTATAATAGTCGACTAATCCACCCCCAATTGTAAAATCGAATAAAGTACCAACTGAAAACCCCCAAAGCAAACTAAAAATTTTCATTTGAAGTGTTAGTTTTTTGGGAAGAAGAAAAACGACTAAGTATGCAGCAATATTTAAAATTATGAGGAAAACTTCATTTTTATCGAAACTCTCCCACGGAATCATTAAACTTTCACCTCAATTTGGCTAAGTTTCCGGAAATAAAATAGAAAAAAATATGTCATTAGATTTAGTGAAATGAGGTACAAGATATCGTAAATAAAATTCCATCTAATAGCATTCGTTATATTAAAATAATTACTAATCACAACTAATAAAGCCAAGATGAAAACTGAGAACAAAATAATCATGAATGATTTCACTGCAGAAGAAGCTGCATCTAATAAATTCATCGTTGTAACAATTATTAATGGTATGGTTATGCTCCGGCTGATTAAAAAGGCGGTATGATTCAAAGGCTGTGAGGATATTTCAACAAGTTTCCACTCTTCATAAATAAACCAGGACCAATTTATACTAATAATGAGAGCAAATAGTATGACAAATGAATTTTCGATAAACGAAAGTTTTTTTTTCATGACTACAAATAGTGCAGTTATTAGCCATGAAGCAAAGAAGATAATGGCAAATCCCAATTTCGGCCCTCCTCAAGAACTTTTATCTTATTATCTACTTTTTGAAAAAAATATATTCTTTCCTGTGTTTTATAAATGATAAACACCTCCCTTACCAACCAAAATGCATTTTGAACTACTAAATTAAATGGATTGATAAATGAAGTTGGAAACTTATGAAGAAAAAGTGAGAGAATTTCCAAGAATGAGGAAATAAAAAATGAACCTTAAATTAAGACCTTTTAGTCCTTTTGTTGTTTTGCTTAATTGTCATCAAAGTCAGTTGATGCTTTTTATATGCATCCAAAAGGCTTATTCATTTAAAATTACTTTTATTCTGTAAATACGTACAATATTTATCGCTTACATTAAACAGAAATAATAGTTGACTTAGGCAAGTGTTTAAGGGTAAAATTGGTAAATAATAAAATATTAGAATTTAAGAGGTGTACAAATGAGTAATGTGGAAAGTCAGTTCGGCCTTGAGTTTAGGAAGTTCAATCGGTTTTATACGGATGTTTTAGGCTTTTTAAATGAACATATATATGACAGCCCTTTTTCTTTATCAGAAACTCGTATTCTATTTGAAATCTACAACACTAACAATTGTACGGCTAAAAATATTCAGGAAAAATTGGGTTTAGATGGCGGTTATACAAGCAGAATTATCAAAAAATTCGAAAAAGAGAAAATGATCCGTAAACAGAAGTGTAAAGAAGATGGACGTAATCATCTTTTATATGTAACAGATTACGGGGAATTCATTTATAAAGAGTTGGAAAAGAAGGCAAACCAGCAGGTAGATTATATTCTTAAAAAATTAGATCATTCCGAACAAGAAAAGCTCGTTTATTCCATGAACACAATACAAGAAATTCTTGCTCATTCATTTAAAGAAAAAGAAGAATTTGTTTCAATTAGGAGTTATTACACTTCTGAAGATGTCAATAACATCATTGAAAAACAATGGTCTTTTTATAACCAAGTATATAAGTGGGATAAAAGTTTCTTATCATATCTTCGCGAAACCTTTGATGCTGAAATAGAAAAGATATGGATAGCAGAAATTGGTGGTCAGTTTGCAGGTTGTATTGGTTTGGTGAATGATCATAAAAAAGTAGGACAATTAAGATGGTTTTTAGTAAACCCAGCATTTCATAAAAGGGGAATAGGTACTCAATTAATCAATTCTATTGTTCAATACTGTAAAGAACATGATTATGAGAGAATTTTTCTTTGGACAGTTAGTGATATGTTAACTGCAAGAACACTTTATAAAAAATTTGGTTTTGAAATGACTGAAAAACTAGAAGAAAAAGAAATGTGGGGAGTAACCTTAGAAGAGGAGCGTTGGGATTTAGAGCTAGGGACAAGATAACTGTTTTTATATTTAGGAGGCTGTATGAAGATAAGATTTCATTATGCTTGGGTTATTGTTTTTTTAACTTTTTTAACGTTTTTGGCAGTACAAGGTGTTCGTCTTTCGTTTGGTGCTTTTATTGAACCTTGGGAAAATGAATTTTCAATGGATAGAGGAACGATTTCTCTTATTTCAACTTTAAGTTTTATTATTTATGGCCTATCTCAACCAGTTATAGGAAGGCTGGTTGATCAATTTGGTGCTCGTATGATTTTATCTTTCAGTACTTTCTTGGTGGGAATAAGTATTTCTTTCACATCGTTTGCGAGTCATCCATGGCAATTATTTATTCTTTATGGGGTAGTGGTTTCTATTGGTGTTGGGGGGGCATCTAATGTAGCAGCAACAGTGATCGTATCCAACTGGTTTAATGAAAAACGTGGACTTGCATTTGGGATTATGGAAGCCGGATTTGGTGCTGGACAAATGTTACTTGTTCCTGGATCTCTTATATTAATTCATTGGTTTAATTGGAAAGTAACAGTTGTGATCTTAGGTGTATTCCTAGTACTCATTGTCTTTCCTGCTGTACTTTTATTCCTGCGAAATCATCCAAAAGAAAAAGGGTTAAATCCAATTGGCGGGGTAGTTATAGAAGAAAATTCAGTTGATCAAAGAGATTCGAACATAAACTTTACATTATGGGATGTTTTTCAGAAAAGGGAGTTTTGGTTCTTGATTTTGCCTTTTGCTATTTGTGGTTTTACTACCACGGGATTAATGGATACTCACCTCATTCCTTTTTCACATGACCATGGGTTTTCAACCAGTGTTACTAGTGCTGCAGTAAGTTTACTAGCTGGATTTAATATTATAGGGATTTTAATCTCAGGTGTAGTAGCAGACCGTTGGAGCAGTCGGAAGATGTTGTTCTTTTTATATATGACCAGAGCACTATCAATCTGTATTCTTTTATATAGTCAAAATTCTATGCTTCTGCTTATTTTTGCTGTACTATTCGGTTTAGTTGATTTTGCAACGGTAGCTCCTACACAATTACTAGCTACTCAATATTTTAAAAAATATTCAATTGGCTTTATTTTGGGATGGTTATTTTTAAGCCATCAAATAGGTTCAGCATTGGGTGCATATTTACCAGGCTTATTTTATAGTATGATGAACAATTATACCATTTCCTTTTATTTTTCAATTATTATCTTAATAGGAGCATCTATTCTTAATCTCTTACTTCCAGAACCTCATAAAATCGCTAAAAATGAAAATATAGATAATAAAGAGCAATTGCAAGGTTAGGAAAAAGTTCACGATCGTCACTTAGCTTTTATTTCTATTGAAAGAATCGTTCATAAATAATGTTGTTTATAATATTCCATTAAAAGGTTACATACTTTGACGAATATTTTAATATAATTGGATATATATGTTAATATATATCCATCCCTATACAAGTAAGTACAATTTTTATTCCAATTGAGCAAGAATGGGTGGGGTTAAATGAAAATAATAAATAAATTGCCAAAAAGTAACCAAGACATCCATTTGGACTTAATTAAAAATGGATGGATTCCTATGAATGAACCTAAAAATTTAATTAGCGCAATTTTGTTATCTATCCCTTTAATGATTGTTAATGCATTTATCTCTATTGGAGTTATAGAGATCTTTTCCACTATTTCTTTTAGAGATTTTGGGTTTACAACTGATTCATTAACTATAACAATTAACTTTAGTATCATTTTTTGGCTAGTCTTACTATTAATATTTCATGAATTACTTCATTTGATATTTATTCCGAATTTTATCAAATCAGAAAAAACATTTATAGGAATTACTCTGTTCGGGGGGTTTGTGATAACAGAAGAAGAGGTTTCTAAACCTAGGTATATTTTTATTACAATAGCTCCATTTATTATTATTTCTATCATTTCACCACTAATATTTGGCATGTTGGGACTATTAACAACAACTTTAAAATTTTTAATCATATTAAACTCAATGGCATCATCAGTTGATATACTTAATCTCATTCTAATAATTAAGCAGGTACCGAAAAAGGCAACTTTAATAAGTAATGGACCGGACACTTATTGGAAAAACACACAAAGGAACGAAAAGTCTAAACATAATGAAAGTAAAATATTTTACTAATGGGTCCTATTAACAATACCTGACTAAATATATTGTTTTTAGGTACTATGATTCTTAAAAATGGGGGGAATTGCGAATGATCACTGAACGTCCTCTTCCAAAAGAGTATGATCAATATTTCGAACGCTACATGAAATTGGTGCCTGCTGGTGATTTGAATCAGATATATGTCAAACAGATGGAATCTTTTTATTTACTTATTTCGAGATTGTCAGAAACTGAAGCCGAGTTTCGCTATGAGCAAGGAAAATGGAGTATCAAGGAGGTTGTTGGGCATTTGATTGATGCTGAACGAATGCTCTGCTATAGACTCTTTTGCATGGCCCGTGGAGATTCCACCCCAATTCCAACTATTAACTTTGGGGAATATGTTATTCGGGGGAGATTTAACAAACGGCCAATTCAAGGGATAGTAGAAGAATGGAAATCTGTTAGACTATCAACACTTACTTTAATTAACAATTTAAGAGAAAAGGATTTACGTAATACGGGCACTTTTAGAAACAACACGCTTACAGTTCTTGCGGCAGCGTGTATTATACCAGGGCATGTTGAACATCACATTCATATTCTCCATGAAAATTATAAAATCTAAAGTGGAATTCAATTAAAGTTATGAAATAAAGGATGGATTGATCAAAGAACCAAAAAAATTCCCCACTTTAGTGGGGTAATTCTACCATGTGTAAGCACCTTCGCAGGTATTAGCTTGTGGTTCATAATAACAATGTTGTTTATATTGTCCTGCAAAAGGTTGATCGTACCATGTAGGTGGACATGCAGCATACGGATTAAAATACCAAAGAGCAAATTTAGAAGGCTGTTCTCTCCAATAGTCTAAGGTTTGTTTGGCTAATCTTTTTTCTGCACTTCTTGCTCTGTTATAAAAAACATTCCCTTTTTGTACTGCTTCAAAAGAATAATTTCCTCCTTGGACTTGATAAATGACATGCGGTACTGTTTTTAAGCCCTCAAAATCTAAACAATTAGCTTTTAGTCGATTTACAATGACATTACCAACCATAAGCATCCCTAGACGTCCTTCACCTTCGGCTTCTGCCCTCATCATCCTTGCCATTAAAGCAACGTCACTGTCTGTATATTTTACTCTTGGCATTTTCCATCACCTCTTAAAAATTGTATTAATCATTTCCTTCAAAAATGTAGGCTTTTATTAATTTGTTTCTGTCTAAACGAAAGAAGCAGGTTAGTCAAAGAACCAATGCTCAGAGAATTTTATTTCTCACACAAGGAGTAAAGCTTTTTTGGGTGAATATATTAGACCGTGGAGATAACGAGTAATCTAAGAGGAGATAATAAATGGATAAAAATTTTGATGAGTATATGAATAATGCAATTGAGTGGGCGAAGGGTCATCTAAATTCAAAAGAATACTGTTATATTTGTTTAGCCTTTGTAGAGGATGCATTAGAGAGAAGTAATAATATTGAAATCTTTGGCGGAGATACCGCAAAAGAATCTGCTGATTTATATGAGGCAAATATGCATAATAGTATGCCTCCAAAAGGCAGCTTTGTTTTTTATGATTGCGTAGGAGTCATTAATGGCGAGCGTAAAAATTGGGGGCATGTAGGGCTAACTATTGGCGACAAAAAAGTTATTCATGCGTGGGAAAAGGTGAGGATTGATCATTACCTTGATGTAGAAAAGTTAACAACTGCTCCAGGGTGGGAAAAACCAAAGTTTATAGGATGGGTGGCGCTTGAACGGATTATGCATGGGTTTCAAAGGAAAATTTATTAAAATTAAATGATTACTTATCCGAGATGATCTTCATATATTACCAATTAAATGATACATCATCTGGAATTTTTAAAAACTAATCTTAAAAAGAACTGGTCAGGTTAGTTTCACATAGTGAAATGGAGCATTTCTCTGAAAGGAGGGATGCTTTTATTTTTTTTGAAATATATGTGTAAAAATAAATATATTATTAAAATTAATAAATATTTATTGTAAAACGATAAATGATGTGTTAAATTCATATTGAAAATAAATATGTGAGGTGCTTTTTTATGAAACGAGGTTCAACACTCTTTTTAAAGTTAGCTGTTTTTCTTATCGGTACGCCAGTTCTTGCTTTGTGTATATTTGGATTGACTTGGTTAGCTAAGAATCCAGCAAATCCAGATTACGCCCATATACTATACCCGATTGTAATAGGTGTGTATGTATCAGCGATACCATTTTACATTGCTTTGTATAAGGCTTTTAGACTTCTAAATTATATTGACAAGAACAAAGCTTTCTCAGAAATCTCTGTAAAAGCTTTGAAGGACATAAAATTCTGCGCAATCACAATCAGTTCCTTATACGCGATTATTTTACCATTCGTATATATCGTAGCAGAGCTGGACGATGCCCCAGGACTTATTATCATCGGAATGGTCCCTATCTTTGCATCAATGGTGATCGCAGTATTCGCTGCTGTACTTCAACGGCTTTTAAAAGAGGCGATTGATATAAAATCAGAAAATGACTTAACGGTCTGAGGTGATAAAAATGGCAATTATAATCAATATTGATGTGATGCTGGCTAAAAGGAAAATGAGTGTAACAGAACTTTCGGAGAGGGTTGGAATAACAATGGCTAACCTATCTATATTGAAAAATGGAAAGGCAAAAGCAATTAGGCTTTCAACATTGGAGGCAATTTGCAAAGCATTAGATTGTCAGCCCGGAGACATTTTAGAATACCGACGTGATGAAGAATCTTAATAAGCAGATCTTACACTGATCATTAGAAAAAAACTATGGAGGCATAAATTGTGAAAGCACTAAAACAACTCGTTCGTTTTGGTTGGGAGCAAGCCCTGTCATGTTTGTTTCCTGTCGTTATTTTTGCCTCTTTGGCTATTACACAAATCATGCCTTTTCCCTTATTACCACGCTATGACTGGCTGCTCATCATTTGTCTGCTGATGCAGTGGTGGATGGTGCGCTCAGGGCTTGAAACAAGGGATGAACTAAAGGTAATTACATTGTTCCACCTTATTGGACTCGCTCTTGAACTTTTTAAGGTACATATGGGCTCCTGGTCTTATCCAGAGGAAGGCTATTCAAAAATTTTTGGTGTGCCTTTGTATAGCGGATTCATGTACGCAAGTGTAGCAAGTTATCTTTGTCAGGCATGGAGAAGGTTAAAGGTAGAACTAGTTAAGTGGCCGCCGTTTTTAGTAGTTGTCCCTCTTGCAGCTGCGATATATTTGAATTTTTTCACCCACCATTATTGGATTGACGTCCGCTTTTGGTTAGCAGGACTTGTCATGATCGTCTTTTGGCAATCATGGGTTAAATACGAAGTTAATGGAACTCTTTACCGTATGCCTCTCGCGCTTTCTTTTGTGCTTATAGGATTTTTTATATGGATAGCCGAAAATATTGCAACATTCTTTGGAGCTTGGAAATATCCAAACCAAACAGATGCATGGAGTCTCGTTCATCTAGGAAAAGTGAGTTCTTGGCTCCTATTAGTGATTGTTAGCTTTCTTATCGTAGCCACGTTAAAGCAGGTTAAAGGGGAAAGTTTCACTAGCGCAGATACAAGTGAATTTTTATAAACATAAGAACACACTAAAAAAGGTCGGATCCATAGCAACGTAATGGATTCGACCTTTTTATAGGTTTAAAGTTTTCCTATTGTGCAGATTATAAACTAAAGAGTGAATAAAAGCCTTTTATGATTATCCTAGTAAAGTTTAAAAGTTGTTTTATGAGTAGGATTCGAATATTTTCCTAATAATACATTTAAATTTGGTGAAACTAGTATTACTCTTCGTAAAGGATTGGTCTAATGTATATTATATTTAACGCTATCTATCTGATAGCAGGGTATTTATGGGGAGATTGGAGAAATTGGAAACAATATTATTCGACCATTCTTTTTTTCATTATGGGAGACTTTTTATATAACTTTCTACTCTATCAAAAGTCAATGTGGTTATTTCATGATTTAATTTTGCCTAACCATACCACGATTACAATTTTAGCTATGGTTATAGTTTATTCTGCAACAGTATTTATTTATCTTGGCAGGTTTCCAAATGGATGGAAAAGACGATTTTTTTGGTTTTTGTTATGGACTGGCATATATTTAGGTGAAGAATTTTTTAACTCAAAGTTAGGATTTATTACATACCATAATGGTTGGAATATTTGGTGGTCAGTATTATTTACTTGTATAATTTTCCTTATTTTACCTATTCACCAGAAAAATCCTCTGTTAGCTTGGTTATTTTCAATCATTATTATCGTATCATTGTTGAGTATTTTTAATGTAGACATTAATGATATGAAATAGTTTGTCATGATCGTTATTTATATGAAGAAATTTTGATGATTCTTTAAGAGGAGGTAGTTTTTTTACACAAGTAAATAGATAAAGACACTTTTTAAAATAACGAACCGTAATATCTTTTGAGGGGATGAAAATGGAACCACAAACAATTTTTGTATATATAGCAAGCTTTATTTTCGTATTAGTAGCTTTAATCATTCCTAAAAAAATGAAACTATTTGAAATTTATGTAACTTCCTTGTTTGCAACATTTTTTGGTCTTTTTGTAGATACGATATTAGCTGTAAAATATAGACTTTATGTACTTGATAAGCCCGGAGTACAAATTCCTCCATTAGTTGGTCAAGTTATTTTATATTCTACAACTAGTATCATAGTATTGAATCTGTTCCCATTTGGTAAACCGATTAAATGGAAAGTAGTTTTTATTTTATGTTTCACTTTGCTTACAGTACTATTTGAGTTCATTTCTTTTAAATTTGGTTTTATCAAATATAATGAGTGGAAAATTTGGTATTCAGCGATATGTTATCCATTTCTAATTTATTTTCTCGTTTTACATTATAAGCTTTTTCTATGGATGGTGAAACGTACTTTGTAATTTTAATTAACTACAATAAATTTGAGATTATCCAAGAAGGAAAATCACATTTGTTGAACTCAAGATTTTACGATCAGCTCAGTGTTAGAAATTTGGAATTTTGGGGCACTGAATAAAATTGTATGAGAAATGGTTTTTATTATATAAACTGCGATAGATCAAGAAGTATCTTTTCTATTATTTATAACAATTGAATAAACATATGTATCGTATGTCTCGCCATTTTGATACATATAATCCCTCAAAACGCCTTCTCTTTGAAATCCAGCTTTTGTTAGCAATTTATTTGATGCCTTATTATCTAGAAAAACAACTGCTCCTATACGAGTAAGACCAAATTCATCGAATCCATATTGAATGACTTTTGATAAAGCCTCGTAGGTATAGCCTTTTCTCCAGTGTTCATGGTGTAATTCATAACCTATTTCTGCCCGTTTATGTTTGGGTGACCAAGCATTAAATCCAATCGTCCCGATAAAATCTTGAATTCCTTTTCGTTCAATTCCCCAACGTATTCCTTTTTTTCCTTATAGCTATTTGAGAAAAAGTCTACAAGTTCCTCTGCTTGTTCTATCCTATTTAATTTTTCTTGTCCATAATATCGAGTGACATCTTCATTGGAAAAACAAGAGAATATGGCATTAGAATCATTCTTTGTGATTTCTCTTAATATCAATCTTTCTGTCTCTAATGTGGGAAACATTTTCTTCCTCCTAATAAGCTGCCTCTTAAACTAATAATGTATAATTCATAATTAGGAATCATTTTATCATAGATGCATTCAAAATAATTACATAATTAAGTATTGTAAAAAGATGATGTCTATTTTGGACATCATCTTTTTTGATGAAACTCAAACCATCTCATCCGGATCAATATCCCTAAGCAAATCCTCTGTAAACAATCCATTTTCCATGAGCACTTCTTTAATCGTTTTATTTTCATCGTCTGCTTTTAATCCAATTTGAGAAGCTAGTTCATACCCAAGTTTGGAGCTTAAACCTGTTACGAGGGCAAGGCTATCTTCCATCCATTGTCGGCATTTTTCTTCATTCGCTTGGATTCCACTTATGCATTTGGTAGTAAGGGTATCTATCGTATTTGTGAGTAACTCGATGGAATGAAGGAAAGTGTGGGCAATCAACGGCATCATGACGTTGATTTCTAATTGGCCGGCAGTCGCAGCAGCTGCAACAGCTGTTTCATATCCTATAATTTGGCAGCAAACCATATGGGTCATTTCCAATATGGCAGGATTTACTTTTCCAGGCATAATCGTTGAACCTGGTTGGACTGATGGCAGAGTAATTTCTTCAAAGCCTGTCCTTGGTCCTGAGCTAAGTAAACGCAGGTCACTTGTAATTTTAATAAGATGTAGGGCAAGCTCCTTTAAAGTAGACATACAGCGTATCGGTTCATGCATATTTTGCATAAACTTGAAAATGTTTGTTGGCTGTCGAAATGGGAGATTTGTTCGTTTATTAATTTCTTGAATGATTTTCGATTTATATATAGGGGGTAAATTGAGCTTTGTTCCGACTGCTTGTCCGCCTAATCCTATTTCATATAATGAATCAAGATTCTTTTCGAGCTGTTGATATACGAAATGGATGGTTTCGGCATAGCCCGAAAATTCTTGTCCTAAACGAATTGGAACCCCGTCGTGCAAATGTGTACGACCAGATTTTATAACAGGCATAAATTGCTCTGCTTTCTTTTGGAATTCTTCTTTTAATTTTGATATTGCAGGGAGTAGCTTTTGTATCAACAGTTCAACAGAAGCCATATTCAATGCTGAAGGAAATGTATCATTCGTTGATTGGGACATATTCACGTGATCATTTGGTTGAACTTTTTGCGAATTCCCTAATAGCTCTGCTGCACGATTTGCAATCACCTCATTAGCATTCATGTTCTGTGATGTTCCAGCACCAGCTTGGTACACATCAACAACAAAATGCTCATCCCATTTTCCCTCCGAAACTTCTTCAGAAGCTTGAATAATTGCCTTGCCTATTTCGGGAGATAGCAGACCTAACTCCATATTGACACTTGCTGAAGAAGCTTTGATGACTCCTTGTGCTTTAATAAACACGCGCGGAAATCGGATACCACTAATAGGGAAATTCTCGACAGCACGCTGAGTTTGTGAACCATAATAAGCAAACATAGGTACCATAATCGCCCCTAATGCATCATGTTCTACTCTAACTTGATTAGAAGATTCCATATTTCTCTCCTTTCAGAACGATCAAATAAAACTTCATATTTTTTAGTATGATCCTTGTCGTTTGAAATTATAAATCAAGCCATTCACTACCTATTCCATACATAATTTAGAAATGAAAAGGTCTTTACCTTTTTTTCAATTTATTTAGTAAAATAAACTTAATCTAAACATACTCTACACGTGTTATTTTACTGTTTGGTAAATTAATGGAGTATATTAAGGGATAGATAATTGGGTTCGCTTATTATTGCAGGTATGTATTAGGCTTGCTGAAAAAGAAATTAACTCAATCGTAAAAATAGGAAAAAAGTATAAAAATCTGGAGAGTGTGCGCATGAAAAAGAAACTCATTATTTTTGGTTCAATTGTGACCCTGTTAGTAATATCGTATTTTCTGGTGGGGAACTACTTTTATAATTTCGCATTAAATGTTGATCGCGAAAAAGAATTTTTAGAAGATAATCCTCATTTAGAGGAGAGTAAGGCAGTAGTAGCCTCAGTCGCAGAGGGAGAAAAGCTAGCTGATGATTTGTTTACTAAAGAGCATAAGCCTGCTCAACTTAATATCATTTCTTCTGATAAGCAACAATTAAAACTGAATGCTTATTTATATGAAAATAACCAGACTCAACATAAATGGGCGATCGTTGTTCATGGCTATAATGGCAATGCAAAAGGAATGACAAAATACGTACGAAACTTCTATGAAAGAGGCTACAATGTTCTTTCACCAGATCTTCGTGGACACGGAAAAAGTGAAGGGGATTATATTGGAATGGGCTGGCCAGACCGTAAAGATATGTTACTTTGGATTGATCAGATTATCAAAAAAGATCCGGAAGCAGAAATCGTATTATTTGGTGTATCAATGGGTGCCGCAACTGTCATGATGACCTCTGGAGAAAAATTACCGGATAACGTGAAAGTGATTGTTGAGGATTGCGGCTATTCTTCAGTTAGTGATGTCTTTGCTTACCAATTAGATGATCTTTTTGGTTTACCTGAATTCCCAGTCATGAATGCAGCAAATAGCGTAACAAACATTCGAGCAGGATATGATTTATATGAGGCATCCGCAGTGGAACAAGTAAGTAAAAGCGTTACACCAATGTTATTTATCCACGGTGATGCTGATACGTTTGTCCCGTTTGAAATGATGAATGAAGTGTATGAAGCAGCAAATGTTGAAAAGGAAAAGCTTATTATACCAGAAGCAAATCATGGGGATGCGGAGAAGGTAGATCCAGAGATTTATTGGAACACGGTTTGGGGCTTTGTAGATCAATATATAAATTGATTGATAGATACCATGGATAATCATATAAAGTTAGGTGTTGTCTTTAACAGGCATACACCTTATTTATTTCAACTGGAAATCACCGAGGTATTGGGTAAGTTTCCGTTGATGGGTTTATTGTATGTGTAAGACAAATAGAATGAAGATTAATTGTTAATTTTTCACTTTATAACAAATCAAACAATTTAGTACACATATAAACACAATTTTCACTTGCAGAAAAGACGTTGACATCTGTTTTTATTTGTCTTACAATTAGACAAAAATATAGATTTTTTTAAATTATCAAAAAGAGGTGTGATTTTTAATGTAACTTAGACAAAAATGGCTGACGGGTGTATCAGAATTATGTAAGCGATGTCATTCAAGATGAGGGAAGTGAAGCTATGGGTGCACCAGAAAAAGTGATAAGTACTTCACCAATGATTCCTGCAACAGAAAAAAGGACACGTACACGTTGGTTTATTGTTTTTATGCTCTTTTTAGTAACTGCCCTTAATTATGCGGATCGGGCCACGTTGTCAATTGCCGGTTCTGATATGTCTAATCAGTTAGGATTGGATTCTGTTATGATGGGGTATGTTTTCTCGGCATTTGCTTGGTCATATGTTGCGGGACAAATTCCTGGAGGGTGGCTACTTGACCGCTTTGGCTCAAAAAAGGTTTATTTTTGGAGCATTTTCCTTTGGTCAGTTTTTACCCTTTTACAAGGATTTATCGGCGTTTTTGGAACAGCAGGGACAGCTGTTATGGTGTTATTCGGTCTACGTTTTTTAGTTGGACTATCTGAGGCACCATCTTTTCCTGCAAACAGTCGAATTGTTGCATCATGGTTTCCAAGTCATGAAAGGGGTACAGCAGCAGCAACATTTAATTCAGCGCAGTATTTTGCGACCGTTCTCTTTGCTCCAATTATGGGTTACATTACATATCAATTCGGTTGGGAATATGTCTTCTACTTTATGGGTGTGGTTGGTATTATTGTTGCTTTTTGTTGGCTAAAAGCAATATACAGTCCAAAGGATCATCCGCGAATTAGTAATGCTGAGCTTGATTATATTGAGGCAGGCGGGGCCTTAATCAATATGGATCAAAAGGTAGAAAACGAGAAGAAGGAAGAGAAAGGGGCAAACTGGAATAATATAAAAAAACTATTATCTAATAGAATGCTGTTAGGAATTTACCTTGGTCAATATTGTATTACAACTCTAACCTATTTCTTCCTTACATGGTTTCCTGTCTATCTTGTCCAAGAAAGAGGCATGACGATTTTAGAAGTAGGTTTTATTGCTTCCCTACCTGCAATATGCGGCTTTTTAGGCGGGATTCTTGGGGGAATATTCTCAGATTTCTTGCTTAGAAAAGGGGTTTCTTTAACCATTGCTCGTAAAACACCTATAGTCATTGGAATGGTCTTGTCTATGAGCTTGGTAGCTGCCAACTATGTTGAAGCTAGGTGGATAGTGATTTTTGTCATGGCGTTAGCATTTTTCGGCAAAGGATTTGGAGCACTTGGCTGGGCTGTAGTGTCTGATACATCTCCAAAAGAAATGTCTGGTGTTAGTGGCGGACTTTTTAATACATTTGGTAACATTGCAGGGATTACGACACCGATCATTATCGGATATATTATTGCCACTACTGGTTCCTTCAACGGTGCACTTGTGTTCGTCGGTGCAAATGCACTTGTTGCTATCTTTAGCTATTTATTCCTTGTAGGTGAAATTAAGCGTGTTGATTTGAAAGCTTAATAGAAATTAAATGGATATGATGGGAGAGAATGAAATGGAAAATCAACTAGTAAAAGAAACAGTAAAAACTGGTGCGCCTATAATTAAAGATATGAGGATTATTCCTGTTGCAGGGCATGACAGCATGCTTTTAAATTTAAGCGGTGCCCACGCGCCTTTTTTCACACGTAATATTGTCATTTTAAAAGATAACCATGGAAATACAGGTGTTGGTGAAGTACCAGGCGGTGAAAAAATCCGTCAAACATTAGAAGATGCAAAACCTTTGATTATGGGGCAATCAATTGGAACTTATAACAATATTTTAAATAAAGTTCGTCAGCAATTTGCAGACAGAGATTCAAGCGGACGCGGCCTCCAAACATTTGATCTTCGTACGACGATTCATGCTGTAACCGCTTTAGAAGCAGCACTCCTAGATTTAGTTGGTCAATTTTTAGGTGTGCCTGTAGCAGCTCTGCTTGGTGAAGGCCAGCAAAGGGATAAAGTTGAAATGCTTGGCTATCTTTTCTATATCGGGGATCGTAACAAAACTGACCTTTCGTATGTAAGTGACCGGGAAGCAGAGGATGATTGGTTCCGCCTTCGTCATGAAGAAGCGTTAACCCCTGAAGCCATCGTTCGCTTAGCGGAAGCTGCTCATACTCGTTATGGGTTTAATGATTTTAAATTAAAAGGAGGTGTCTTCCGCGGGGAAGAAGAAATCGAAGCTGTTACTGCTTTAGCAGAATGCTTCCCTGCAGCTCGAATCACACTCGATCCAAACGGGGGGTGGTTACTGGAGGATGCAATTAGATTATGCCGTGATCAACATCATGTTTTAGCATATGCTGAAGATCCATGTGGTGCAGAAAACGGTTATTCTGCCCGCGAAATTATGGCCGAATTCAGACGTGCGACAGGTCTTCCAACCGCAACAAATATGATTGCAACTGATTGGCGTCAAATGGGGCATTCCATCCAGCTTCAATCAGTCGATATTCCTTTAGCAGATCCTCATTTCTGGACAATGCAGGGATCTGTTCGAGTTGCACAGATGTGTCATGAATGGGGATTAACATGGGGCTCACACTCGAATAATCATTTTGATATCTCTTTAGCAATGTTTACGCATGTTGCGGCAGCAGCTCCAGGAAAAATCACCGCAATTGATACTCACTGGATTTGGCAAGATGCCCAGCGCTTGACAAAAGAACCGTTTCGTATTGTAAATGGTATGGTTGAAGTTCCGACAAAACCGGGATTAGGCATCGAAATCGATATGGATGAAATTGAAAAAGCTCATAAGCTTTATAAAAAAGAAGGTCTTGGTGCGCGTGATGACGCAATCGCTATGCAATACTTAATTCCTGGTTGGAAGTTTGATCCGAAAAAACCTTGTTTAGTCAGATAATCGTTAAAAGTAAGCATGCGTTACTTAGGGTAACGCATTTTTTACCTTTGAATGGTTCGATTTAAACAACATCAGCTAAATCTTGACAACTACCAATTATTGAATTACGATTTAGTAAAATTGTCATACAATTATACATCGAAGAAAGGAGGGGCAACAGTGGAAAATAAAAGTGTTGATATTAAATCCCTAAGTCGTAAAACGCTTTCTAACCAAGTCATAGATGAAATTATCTCGTTACTCACAACAGGCCAACTCAAACCAGGTGATCGCATTCCTTCCGAATTAGAATTAATGGAAATCTGTAATGTAAGCAGACCTGTCATAAGGGAAGCGATGACATCGTTAGAAGTATTGGGGATTGTGAACAGAAAGACCCGTAATGGCACATTTTTCTCTGACAAGGTTGGAAGTAAGCCATTTTCAATGATGCTTGCACTTTCCGCGACAGATCTTTATTCCATTATTGAAACGCGTGTTGCGTTAGAGCTTGGATTAATAACATTAGCAGCCGAAAAAATAACAGATGAAGACTTAGCAAAGCTTAATGATTTGATTGAAGAGATGAAAGGTCTCCCAACGGAGGATTCTTCAGAAGTTGATAAAGAATTCCACAAGGTAATTGCTCTTTCAGCTAAAATTCCTCTGTTTGAATCAATTATTGAACCATTGCAAAGCTTTCATCAAAAAGTATTAGAACAAATTCCTTTAGAAGACCGAAATTTAGAGCAAACCATTCAATATCATATTGATATTTATAATGCCCTTAAAAAGCGTGATCCAATCGAGGCATATACAAGTATGTACCGTCATTTAGATTTCGTGAGAAAGAAAGCCCTAAAAAATTTGAAAGCTAAATAGATAAGTGTCTTTCCGCTTAAACATAAACCCGTAATTGAGATTATCTCATATTCGGGTTTATTTTTTTAACTGCAAGAAAAGGATATAAAATTCAAACAAATTAGAATTTTATATTTTTATGGTTGACTATACATTTTTATTGTCTTACAATTAAAATGTAATATCTTATGAATTACTTCATGCGAGTGATAAATGTAAGCGGATACTTCGTTTTTCTGCAAATATAACATAGGGGGGAAATAAAGATGATGAAAGTGTCAGTAACGACGACTAAATTTGATTTAACTGATGCTGAATTACGACAAATGTGTCAGTTAGGGGTAGATTGCATTGATTTTGGTACAGGATCGTCATTTCCTGGTGTAAAAGAACAAGGTTATCCTGATCTGGATGTACTGTTGAAAATGAAACGCAAAATCAGATCATTTGGACTTGATATTAACCGCGTCACATTGCCGGATCTTTCAAATAAATTTATGAACAATGAAGAGGGTAGTGAAAAAGAGATAGAAAACTCGGTAAATGCAGTGAAGGTATTTGGGGAAGCAGGAATTAAGATTGTAAGACAACGATTTGCTGGAGATACCTATAATTACATGACAAAGAGCTACAAGGCAAGACAAAGAGGAGGCGCGATTGCACGTGGTGAAAGCTTAGGGTTTAACAAAGAACCTTATGAAACTCCAACTCTAGAAGAACATGAAAAATGGTGGGGCCGTTTTCGTTACGCCTATTCAAAAATTGTCCCTGTATGTGAAGACTATGAGGTGAATTTAGGAATGCATCCTTCTGATTCACCAAATCATGATACACCTTTTGGAGGCCTGGGCTATCGACGAATTATGGATGAATTCCCAAGCAAAAATGTTGGCTACATCTATTGCATTGGAACTCGAGCAGAAGAAGGTGGAAGTCCGCTGGTTTTAAATGAAATCAATCATTATGGTAGAAAAGATCGTATTTTTCTCGTTCATTTCCGTAATGTAAGAGGAAGCTTGCCTACAGCAGGTGCCTTTGAAGAGGCGTTACTAGATGACGGAGATATGAATATGTTTAAGATTTTACTAGAACTTCGCAAGGTTGGATATAATGGCTGTTTAAATCCTGACCATGTTCCAATGATGGAAGGGGATAATCCGGATCTTGATGGAAACTGGGCTCATTCAAATATTGGCTGGAGTTATGGTAGTGTAGGCTTTGCTTATTCGATTGGTTACATTAAGGCATTGCTAGCAGCTTTTGTTGAACTCGAAGGAAGATGATAGAGGAGGAATGAGAAATGGCAAGACTCAATAAAGATATATTTGCAAGCGCTTTCTTTATTGTTTTTTCTATTGGGATGTACATCGCCTCCAACAGTATTATAAAGTTAACTGTCTCTAAGGTTGGAGCCGACTTTGTACCAAAACTAGTGGCAATCGGAATGTTGATTTTAAGTGTTTTCTATTTGATTCAATCGATTAAAAAACAGATAAGGATAAAAAATGGAGTAGACAAAAATGCTCCAGTTGAAAAAGAAAACGAAACAGAAGAGAAGAAGAAAATCAGTCCACTATCTGTAGTAGCAACAGTCGGGTTATTAGTCCTATATATTGCTCTTTTGCCTTATATCGGCTTCCTTATTACGACAACTGTTTATTTATTTTTTCAAATGTATTTACTTGCGGCTAAAACAGAAAGAAAAATACCTATGTTTGTTGTCATATCGATTATTACTTCTGTATTTATCTACTTTATTTTCAAATACGTGTTCTACTTAATGCTACCAGCTGGAATTCTAGGGTAAGGGGGGTTCAACATGTTTGATTTATTTATTGACGGATTTTCCTCCGTTTTAAACGTTTCAACAATTGCTTATATTCTTGGAGGTGTCGCTTTAGGATTAATATTTGGGTCTATTCCAGGTTTAACTGCTACAATGGCGATTGCTATTACACTGCCGATCACTTTTGGGATGGAACCGATCGTGGCGATGGCTTTACTGATGGGGTTATACATAGGTGGAGTTTCAGGTGGACTTATTCCTGCCATCCTATTAAATCTGCCAGGAACTCCATCTTCAATTGCTACGACGTTCGACGGGTATCCGATGGCCAAAAAAGGTCAAGCGGGACCTGCATTTGGCTACGCGATTCTTTTTTCCTTCTTAGGAGGATTGCTTAGTATTTTTGTGCTGATGCTACTATCTCCACCACTAGCAAAATTGGCACTAAAATTTGGTCCTTTTGAGTATTTTGCCATTACAATCTTTGCGTTAACAATGATCTCTAGTTTGTCAGGTGATTCATTAATTAAAGGATTACTAAGTGGATTATTTGGCATCTCATTAGCAATGGTTGGTTCTGCCCCAATAGATGCTTTCCCAAGATTTACATTTGGCTTCAAAGACCTTAATGCAGGTTTTCAGTTATTACCTGTACTAATCGGTTTATTTGCCGTATCGGAAATCATTAAATCTTCTGAGGGAAAGC
This sequence comes from Metabacillus sp. RB-C-LZQ-3-1, assembly GCF_058315175.1. Classification (NCBI taxonomy): domain Bacteria; kingdom Bacillati; phylum Bacillota; class Bacilli; order Caryophanales; family Bacillaceae; genus Metabacillus; species Metabacillus sp. RB-C-LZQ-3-1. The sequence goes on from NZ_JBZFLI010000018.1 coordinate 52,680, forward strand.
TAGGAAAAGGACAGTCAGTTCAGTACAAATTAAAAGGTTTTGGTTTTTCGGTCCGAGATTTTTTCAAACAAGGCTGGAATGGGTTACGTTCAGCGCTAATTGGGATTGGTATTGGAATTTTGCCTGGTATTGGCGGAGGAACAGCCAATATTATTGCTTATGTTGCCGCAAAGAACCAATCAAAGAAACCTGAAAAATTTGGTACAGGAATTCCTGATGGTATTGTTGCTTCTGAGACATCAAACAACGCGGCTGTAGGCGGGGCGCTTGTACCTTTAATTTCGTTAGGTATTCCTGGAGATACGGTTACTGCCTTGCTTTTAGGAGGATTAATCCTTCACGGACTAAGCCCGGGACCACTACTAATCGAAAACAACGGTGATGTTGTCTATAGTATTTTTGCTGCATTAATTATCGCAAATATCTTCATGATTGCCTTGCTTTTCTGGGGAATGAGACTTTTTACGAAGGTGTTAAGCATCCCGCAATACATTCTTTTACCAATTATCCTTGTACTTTGTGTTGTTGGAGCAATTGGTGTAAATAATCGTTTATTTGATGCAGGAGCTCTCTTATTTTTCGGAATTCTTGGTTATGCCATGTTGAAATTCAATTTCCCAATCACACCCGTGATTTTAGGATTTATTTTAGGTCCGCTTGCTGAAACAAATTTACGAAGAGGACTTATGTACTCAAAAGGCGACTTTACACCATTCTTAACAGAACCAATCGCTGCCACATTTCTAGCTTTAGCAGTTCTATCAATTCTTTTCAAAATAAGAAGTAATTATAAGAAAAAGAGAAATATAGATTCAAATTCAATTGGAGCTTAAGATGTGCCCTCAAAGTTGTATTATAGGAAATTTTCTATAGATAAAAAATTCTAGGAGGTCTATTATGAAAAAAACGTTTAAAGGGATTATGGTGTTGATGACGACGATATTAGTTGCGGCATTGTTTGCTGGATGCTCACAATCGACTAGTAATGAGGGCGAAACTAGTAGTAGTAAAGATAGTAGCGGTGGAAGTGATTATCCGTCAAAACCAATTACAGTTGTCGTACCAGCAGGTGCAGGTGGAGATACGGATGCAAATGCAAGATTACTTGGCAAATATTTAGAAAAGGAATTAGGTCAGCCAGTTGTTATTTCAAATGTAACTGGTGCAGGTGGTACAGTTGGGGCAAATGAAGTATTAGATGCTGATTCTGATGGATATACAGCTTTGTTTTTCCATAACTCCTTATTGTTAAACAGAATTATGGGTCTTACACAAGATAGCTATGATTCTTTTAAACTTGCAGGAATTGCCGTATTAGACCAAGGAAATACATTTATGGTGAAAGCTGATTCTAAATTTAAGGATCTTAAAGACATGGTTGAATATGCGCGTCAGAATCCAGGAGAAGTTTCCATTGCAACTGAGGTTGGGGGATTTACACACCTCCAGTTATTAGCCCTACAAAAAGACCAAGGGATTGAACTAAATATTGTTGATGTCGGTGGAGCAGCAGAAAAAGTAACAGCGCTTTTAGGCGGTCATGTGGATATCGTTCCAACTTCTTTAGGATTAGTAAACAACTATGTAGATTCTGGAGATATGAGATCTCTTGGTATTATGTCAAGTGAAAGAGTGGATCTCATGCCGGAAGTCCCAACATTTATTGAGCAAGGTGTAAATAGTGAGTTTGAAAAATTCTTCTTCTTTGGTTTCAATCCAGATACACCAGATGAGATCGTTGATGCTTTTTCAAAAGCTGTTGAGAAAGTAGTAAATGATGAAGAATATGTGAAAGAAGCAGAGAAATTCCTTGTCACACCAACTTATATGAACCCTAAAGAGGCATTTGACTATATGAAAGAAACAGAAGTAAAATATATCGAACTAAATAAAGAGTAATAGATTTAAATTCTGTGCTCATAACAAGTGTTTTTGTTATGAGCATCATTATTTCAATTTTTGATAAAAAATTCCAGTATTCTAAGTTGACAATTAATTTTAATTGTCTTACAATTTTAATTAATTGTAAGACAATTAGACAATTATAGGGGATGAAAGGGATGAATGTAGATGAAGTTAAATAGGAAGGCACCAACAGGAATTTTAGGATTTCCAACAGCACCATTTAACAAAAACGGAAATATTGATGAACAAGCGTTAGCAGAAAATATTCATTTTTTAATAGAATCAGGGCTTTCATCAATTTTTATTGCATGTGGTTCAGGGGAATTTCATGCATTGAATAAAGCAGAATATCAAACAATGCTTGAGGTTGCTGTTGCTGCTGCAAACCGTAGGGTTCCTGTATATTCAGGTGTCGGAGGATCCATTGCAGAGGCTGTAGAGTTAGCTAGACTTTCAGAAAACCTAGCGGTAGACGGATATTTAATCCTGCCTCCTTATTTAATTGAAGGTGAACAAGAAGGGTTATATAACTATTACAAAATGATCCTTAACAGCAGTGAGTTAAATGCAATTCTTTATCAACGCGATAATGCCGTCTTACAGCCGCCAATATTAAAGCGTTTAATAGATGAGTTTCCTCAGATTGTCGGTGTAAAAGATGGTTATGGAAATATGGAACTAAATCTAGAGTTAACACAAACAATTGGTAATCGAGTGGAATGGCTAAATGGCATGCCTTTTGCAGAAATTACGATGCCAGCATATAAGGGGATTGGATTTAATTCATACTCCTCAGCGATGTCAAACTATATTCCACATATTTCGAAATTATATTATGACGCATTATTGGAAGGTAATAATCAATTAGTGAATAAGATCTATTTGGATGTACTCCTACCGATTAACCATATTCGAAAGAAACGCAAAGGATATGCCGTTTCCCTAATCAAAGCCGGAATGGAAATTATGGGCTTGCCAGTAGAAAATACAGTTCGACCACCTTGTATACCAGTTGAAAAAGAGCATTATGAGCAATTGAAGATCATTATTGAAAATGCATTAGAAAAATATCCGATTCCAAATAAAGAAGCCAGTAAATTTTAAGATCAATTTTGTTTTATGAAATAAAGGAGGAAAGAATATGGTTGTTGAAATTAAAAATAAAACATACAAAAACTTCATTAATGGAACTTGGACAGAATCTTTAAGTGGAGAAGTCCAAAAAAGTACCAATCCTGCCAATTATAAAGATGTTGTTGGTTACGTACAAATGTCAACAAATGAAGAGGTTAACCAAGCTGTATCTGCTGCAAAAGAAGCACAAAAGTTTTGGAGGAAATTAGCTGGAAGTGAAAGAGGCGCTTACTTATACAAGGTAGCTGATATCTTAGAAAAACGATTAGATGAAGTAGCGGAAACGATGACACGTGAAATGGGCAAAACGTTGCCTGAAGCAAAGGGTGAAACTGCTCGTGGTGTTGCGATCCTTCGTTACTATGCTGGAGAAGGTATGCGTAAAGTTGGTGATGTGATTCCTTCAACAGACAGCAAAGCATTAATGTTCACAAGCAGAGTACCTTTAGGAGTAGTTGGGGTAATTACACCATGGAATTTTCCAGTTGCAATTCCAATTTGGAAAATGGCACCTGCCCTTATTTATGGGAACACAGTCTTATTAAAACCAGCTCAAGAAACAGCTGTTACAGCTGCAAAAGTCATTGAATGCTTTGAGGAAGCTGGCCTTCCAGGAGGGGTTGTTAATTTTGTGACTGGCTCCGGCTCTATTATCGGTCCGGCAATCACCAACCATCCAGATGTGAATGGAATTACATTTACAGGATCTAATAGTGTCGGAAAGGGTATTGGTCAAGCGGCTTTAAACCGCGGGGCAAAATACCAACTTGAAATGGGCGGGAAAAATCCTGTTATCGTTACGGAAGATGCTGATTTGGACCTTGCAGTTGAAGCAACAATTAGTGGAGCCTTTCGTTCAACAGGACAGAAATGTACAGCAACAAGCCGTGTCATTGTAGAGGAATCAATCTATGAAACATTTAAAGAAAAACTAATAGAGAAAACAAAAGAAATTACAGTTGGAAATGGACTGCAGGATGGCATTTGGATGGGGCCATCTGCAAGTGAAGGACAATTAAACACAGTTCTTTCCTATATTGAAAAAGGAAAACAGGAAGGGGCAAGACTGGTTGCTGGTGGAAATCGTTTAACAGGTGGTGATTATGACAAAGGCTTTTACGTAGAGCCGACGATTTTTGACAATGTCACATCTGATATGACCATTGCCCAAGAGGAAATTTTTGGACCAGTCATTGCGCTTATTCAAGTCAAATCAATCGAAGATGCGCTCACATTGGCAAATGATGTTCAATATGGTTTAAGCGCTTCAATCTTCACAAGTAATATTTCAAACATGCTTTCTTTTATTGAAGATATGGAAGCAGGACTTGTGCGGATCAATGCTGAAAGTGCCGGAGTTGAACTTCAAGCACCTTTCGGAGGCATGAAACAATCAAGCTCACACTCTCGTGAACAAGGAGAAGCGGCCAAGGAATTTTTCACGTCAATTAAGACAGTGTTTGTAAAGTAAGCCTTATAGATGACAAGAGTACTGGAAAGTGAAAGTTGGATGGTGTCCTTATATGAGTGTAATTGAAACACTAGTAAAAGATATCCCGATCCCTAAAATGGTCAAAGTAAAACAGCATTTCTATGCTCCAGAAGTTCCTGATGTTGCGGAAGCTGTACACCATTCAATCAAGGATAAAGGAGTATTAGCGAGAATTTCGAAAGGTGATTTAGTTGCGATTGCTGTAGGGAGCCGCGGAATAGCGGATATTCCCATTTTAACAAGAGAACTCGTTAGAGCGGTAAGGTCTGCAGGCGGCAAACCATTCATTGTTCCGGCGATGGGCAGTCATGGCGGCGCTACAGCAGAAGGGCAGCGAGAGGTGTTGGAAAAATTAGGAATCACCAAGGGATTCACCGGTGCACCAATTAAATCAAGTATGGATGTTGTGGAACTAGGGAGATTGCCAAAGGGACTCCCTGTCTATCTCGATAAACATGCATATGAAGCTGATAAAATTATCTTCATCGCACGAATAAAATCACATACCGCATTTCGCGGCCCACATGAAAGCGGTCTGGCAAAAATGGTTACGATTGGACTCGGCAAACAAAAGGGCGCGGATGCGGCACATTCCTATAGCTTCAAATATATGCAGAGCATATACCTGCTATGGCTAAAATCGCGTTAGCCAATGCTCCTATTATCTTTGGACTTGCTACAATTGAAAATGCCTATGATCGGCCGGCAAAAATTGTAGCTGTTCCTGCAGAAAACATATTCGAAGTAGAACCAGAATTGCTGCTTGAAGCCAAATCCCTTATGCCGAGTTTGTTGTTTAATCCGATTGATGTTCTTGTTGTCGACGAGCTTGGGAAAGATATTTCAGGAAGCGGGATGGATCCCCATATTACCGGACTGTATCCTACTCCATATGCAAGCGGAGATCAAAAAACTACAAATATTGTTGTTTTGGATATTACAGAGCAAACACACCATAATGCAAATGGGATTGGGTTGGCTGATATCACCACGCGGAGGGTATTTGAAAAAACAGCTTGGGCTAAAGGTTATGCTAATGCCCTGACTAGTCTCGTAACAGATGCTGTCAAGTTTCCTATGTTCTTAGATACCTCGGAATTAGCAGTTAAAGCAGCGATCAAAACAGCCGCTGTCGTTGATAAACCGAAAGCTCGCGTAGTACGAATAAAAAACACCCTTCATGTGAAAGAAATTTATATTTCAGAGAGTTTACTAGAAGAAGCAAGAAAAAATGAAAAGATTATGGTACTAGGGGAACCTGAATATATTGAATGGTAGTTTTTAATGTTCCGTGTATTTTTTAGAAAACCTTGTCGAAAGTCGTAGGAGGGATGTTTGTCATAAACGTCCCTCAGCTATTTCTTCCTAATTAATCGCTAAGGAGGCAGCTTCATATGGCATTAAAAGAAACAAAAGAAATACCACTCTATATTAAAGTAAATCCCCAAGACAACGTAGCCATCATCGTTAATTCGGGTGGTCTAAAAGAAGGAACAGTATTCCCATGCGGTCTAAGATTAGAGGAACATGTTCCTCAAGGTCATAAAGTGACCTTAACAGATTTGGAGAAGGACGAGGCGATTGTCCGCTATGGTGAAGTGATTGGATATGCAAAATCCAAGGTCAAGAAAGGAAGCTGGGTTAGGGAATCTTTAGTAAAGCTGCCAACACCACCAGAATTAGATGATCTTCCATTAGCAACTAAGGTACCCGAACAACTTCCTCCATTAGAGGGCTATACGTTTCAAGGATATCGAAATCGTGATGGCAGTGCAGGGATAAAAAATATCCTTGGGATTACCACAAGTGTCCAATGTGTTGCAGGTGTATTGGATTATGCAGTGAATAGAATTAAAAAAGAAATTCTTCCATACTACCCGAATGTCCATGACGTTGTTGCAATAAATCATACATATGGGTGTGGGGTAGCGATCAATGCTCCTGAAGCAAAAATCCCAATTCGGACCATCCAAAATCTCGCGACCCATCCTCATTTCGGCGGAGAGCTGATGGTCGTCGGTTTAGGGTGTGAAAAGTTATCACCAGGCCGATTAGTGCCAGATGGAGATCTAGAAAAAATTATTTCCTTGCAAGATCAAAATGGGTTTATCAATATGATTGAACTGATTATGAACATGGCAGAAGAGCGATTAAAACCATTAAATGAGCGTCAAAGAGTCACATGTCCCATATCTGATTTAGTTGTAGGATTACAGTGCGGAGGGAGTGATGCGTTTTCAGGTGTAACCGCAAATCCTGCGGTTGGCTATGCTGCTGATTTATTAGTACGGGCAGGAGCAACCGTTTTATTTTCTGAAGTAACAGAAGTAAGAGATGCCATCCATTTATTGACACCAAGGGCTGTGAATAAAGAAGTTGGTCAGGCACTTATAAATGAGATGAAGTGGTATGACGACTACTTACAAAGAGGAGAGGCCGACCGGAGCGCAAATCCATCACCAGGCAATAAAAAAGGCGGGTTAACCAATGTTGTTGAAAAATCGCTAGGCTCGATTGTAAAATCAGGAAGCTCTCCTATCGTCGGGGTAGTGCCACCAGGTGAAAAAGCAAAGCAAAAAGGGTTGCTCTTTGCGGCTACTCCAGCTAGTGACTTTGTATGCGGGACGCTTCAATTAGCATCAGGAATGCATCTTCAAGTATTCACAACTGGTCGTGGAACCCCGTATGGCTTGGCAATGGCTCCAGTAATTAAAGTGTCGACAAGAAACACTCTAAAGGAACAATGGAAGGATTTAATTGATGTAAATGCTGGCCCAATTGCAACAGGTGAAGCATCGATTGAAGAAATTGGTTGGGAACTCTTTCATTTCATCTTAGATGTTGCAAGCGGCCGCAAGCAAACATGGGCTGAACATTGGGGGTTGCACAACGATTTAGTCTTATTCAATCCTGCTCCTGTAACATAAGCGTTGATCGTTAAGGCACACCTTTTTATAGGTTGCCTTTCTCTTTTTATCAGATTACGAGATTTGTTAAAAGAATAAGGTAGTAAAGGAGGTGAAGCGTTTTGCGGAGTTATCTCATATTATCCATGTGTTTTCTGTTTCTCATTCAATACTTTCTTGACCAAACATGGCTAGGATATGTTGTGGTCGTTTTTGTGATCGTTGCCTTTATAGCCAGTGTCATGAAAGCGAAAGGCGTTCCAAGATTCATAGGCACCATCATGATGGGAACGGGTATCGGGTTAGAACTTTATAAAGGAGCAGGAATTGACGGGATTAGTGAAGGAATTCTATTAATCTTGCCTTTGCTTTGTTTAGTAACGCTTGCGCCACTCCTTTCGATCCCACTTAAGCTTGGTGGATATTTTGAAGCCATTGATATACTTTTACGTAATTTATTACATCACCCAAAACGTCTTTTTGCTGGGATTACAACCTCCTTATTTATTTTAAGTCCGATCTTGAGCTTAGGTTCTGTCCGTTTGATTAGTGAATTTCTTTCAGATTTAAAGCTACCATCAGCTATGTCGGCAAAAAGCTATCTCATAGGATTTTCAACAGCAATCTTATGGTCGCCATATTTCGCTTCAGTCTCATTGGTCCTATACTATTTGGATATGCCTGTAGGGAACTATATTTTATATGGTATTGGATTATCTGTTTTATCCTTAACAGTAGGAAATATATTGTTTGCTGTTTGGGAGAAACGACATCCGATTGAAAATCAAACAGTACCAGAAGTTCCTTTGGGAAAAAAAACGAAGAAACAGCTTATCCAATTAGCCTTATTCGTTTCCCTTCTTATGATCGTCTCCTTAATCATTGAGTTTATTACCCAATGGTCCATGATTGTGATTGTTTGTATGATTTCGTGTATTATGCCAATCATATGGGGATTTTCAACAAAAAGCTGGACAAAATTGATTCCGTTATTAAAAAACTACCGAGACCAATCCGTGCCGATAATGAATAATGAAATTATGCTGTTCAGCAGTGCAGGATTATTAGCACACGCATTACAAGGAACTGAATTAGCCAATCAAATAAGTGATTTTTTAACAATAGCGGCGAGTCAATCCTTTTTATTATTTGCTTTATTTGTTATCTTGCTTGTTGTTATTACCACGTACATTGGAATTCATCAAATCGCAGTCATTGCCGCACTAGCGATGCAATTAAATGCAGATCAGCTAGGAATCAGCAATCTATCTCTTGCGATGCTTCTTTTGCTTTGTTGGTCAATTTCAACTGCTTTAAGCCCATTTTCTGGATTGAATTTAATGGTAAGCAGAATTGTAGGAATATCAGGATTCGACGCGGGTATACGCGCAAATGGATTACATCTAATTGTCATGGCCGTGATTGGGATTGGTATTATTATGTTTATAAATTAAGGCACTTTTAGTAATGCCGGAAAATCTCAAAAGAAAAAAACAATTTTAAATTTAATACCGAATGATCTCACCTTTATCATGAAGGTGAGATTTTTTAGGGTCCCAATCACCTTACCATGAATGACGAAATCATAACAATCCTTGGAAAAAATAGCTTATAATAATCATAGAAACTAAAAAACAGGAGCATACACAAATGAACAAACAAAACAGCAAGTACAGATGGGTCGTTTTTGCTTCGGTTCTTTTCACTTATTTTCTAATTGTAAGTCAAAGAACAGCACCAGGTTTAATTACAGACCAATTGATGAGTGATTTTAAGGTGACAGCTGCAACAATTGGGTTCATCGCGAGCATTCAATTTTTTGCGTACGCAGGCTTACAAGTTCCGATTGGCATCTTGTCTGATCGTTTTGGACCTAATTTTTTTCTTATTGTCGGGACTTTTTTAACAGGGATCGGTACGGTGTTGTATAGTCTTGCACCAAATGATTCCGTTCTTCTTATTGCGAGATTAATCGTCGGAACAGGTGATTCAGCCATTTGGGTAAATTTAGTGTTGATTTTAAGTCAGTGGTTTAAAGGGAATGAATTCATCAAATTACTTGGTATGGCAGGAGTATCCGGAAGTCTTGGGTTCTTGTTGGCAACCGTACCATTTTCACTCTGGATTGGCTTAATGGGTTGGAGAACTTCTTTTTTAACTATGGGCATCCTTTTATTACTATGTGGAATTCTTCTATATGTTGTCCTTATTCTTAATCCAAGACGAATGATTAAAAACAATATTTCACTAGACTCGAGTCCTAAAAGAACATCTAAGCCTGAGAAAACCATGGTAATTTTAAAGCGGATTTTTTCAAATCGCCAAGCATGGGCAGCCTTTTTCTGTCACTTCGGTGCAGTTGGTACATATGTCGGCTTTATCGGCTCATGGGCCGTTCCGTATGGCATGTATGTGTTTGATATGTCATTGTCTGCTGCTAGTCAATTTGTTATGATCGGACTTTTTGGGGCCATTATTGGTGCACCATTATCAACGATGATTTCAAGTCGGCTGAATTCAATCAAAAAACCCTATATGATTATCCATGCAATGATTTTTATATGTTGGGCTTCCTTTCTACTATTTAGTGGAAAACCACCACTTTTTATGCTCGTTGTCCTCTTTTTCATGATTGGCTTTGGAAATGGTGCAAGTGCTTTAACTTTCGCAGTTGTACGCCAATCATTTGACACAAAAGAAGTAGGAGTTGCTACAGGTTTTGCAAACATGGGAGGCTTCTTAAGTGCAGTTTTATTACCGGGCATTTTTGGAGCTGTGTTGGACTCTTTTCAAGCTTCAGCAAGTCATGTTGGTTATTTTTACGGCTTTATGATTCCTGTGTTGTTTTCAATGTTAGGTTTGTTGGGAGTTTTTCTCATAAAGGAACAACCTCAGGAAGTAATGCAAACAAAAGAGCTCACCTTTTAATAAAAGCTATCTGTTGATTTTTTCAAATGTTGATATGGAAAGAAATCAACAGATATCCTTTTTTTTACAAATATTTCTTAATAAAGAAGGAGTACCCATGCACTAAGGAGAAATACATACTCGTAACAAACAGTACAAAATACAAAACAGGTCAAGGAGGATATGATGGGTAGATTAATACATTTCGAAATTCATGTTGATGACATGGAACGCGCTAAAAAGTTTTATGGAGATGTATTGGGTTGGACATTTGAAGATTGGAGCGACTACGCTGGAATGCCTTATTTCGGCGCAGTGACAGGTGATGCGAACGAACCCGGAATTAACGGAGCTTTAATGCAACGCCAAAGTGCTTCTCCATCTCAAGACCACCCGCAAAATGGTTATACATGCACGATGGTAGTGGAAGATTTAGATTCTACTGAATCTAAAATTCTAAACAATGGAGGCAAGGTTGTTAAGCCAAAACATGCTTTGCCTGGAATGGCATGGCAAGGGTATTATATGGATACTGAAGGAAATATTTTTGGCATTCATCAACCTGATGAGAACGCAAAATAGACTTTAATTCTTATCAATGTTAGAACCTGCTCTCCCATTGGGAGCAGGTATTTTTTATTTGTACACTGTAATCAATTTATCACAATGGACAAAAATACTTTAAAAGGCAAACTATCTTTGATACAGATATATAAAAAATTCACTTTATCTATTTTACAAACCACCAAGACTATACTATACTCACTAATAGAAAACAAAAAAATGAATATAAAACAAATAGGTTTCTTTCATAGAGATATGTAAGACTAAGAGGGAAGTTTGGTGTAAATCCAACACGGTCCCGCCACTGTAATCGAGAAGGAAGGTTATACAAGATCCACTGTGTAAAAGCATGGGAAGGAGAAACCGACCGCTATATTCGTAAGTCAGGAGACCTGCCTATTTGTTTTTTTAAGCTTCCTCGAGGAAAGGAATGTTTAAAGCGCTCGTAATCTCTTATTGTTAATGCTATTATTTATATAGTAGATTGCATGTTTATACATAGAATGAACAAGAGATCATTGAAATAGACGCCTTTAATCAACGCTTTCCACAGGAATAGCGTTTTTTTGTGTTCAAAAAAGAAAGGAAGAATGAAAAATGAGTACGTTTATGAAGAAGTGGGGTTTATTAAGTATTGTTCTTCTGTTAAGCATGTTCATGATTGTGGGATGTGGGTCACAAGAGGACAATACGCAAGGAGAACAGAATTCAGAGACTGGGACAGCACAGGAAGAAGGCAATACAGTAAATGGACAGCCATTTCCTGTCACAATAACCGATGATGCCAACCAAGAGGTAACGATTGAATCTGAGCCAGAATCAATTGTCTCTATTCAAGCAAGTAATACTGAAATTGCATATGCGCTTGGATTAGGAGATAAAATTGTAGGTGTATCCGATTTCTGTAACTATCCTCCAGAAGCTCTAGAGAAAGAAAAAGTTGGCGGACAGGACATCAATATTGAAAAGGTTCTTTCCCTTCAACCAGATCTTGCGTTAGTAACCGATTATCATTATGAAACACATCCTGACATTTTAAAGCAGCTTGAAGAAGCAGGAACGAAAGTAATCGTTGTTGGTGATACATCTTCATTTGAAGAAGTATATAAAAATATCGAAATGATTGGACAAGCAACAGGTACTGAAGATAAAGCAAATGAAATCGTGACAGATATGAAGGATCGCCTTGATGTTGTGAAAGAAAAAGCAGCAGAAATTACAGACAAAAAGAAAGTATGGGTAGAAGTTTCTCCATCACCAGATATCTTTACTACAGGTAAAAACACGTTTATGCATGAAATGCTAGAATCAATTAATGCCATTAATGCTGCAGAAGATCAAGATGGTTGGGTAAAACTAACAGAAGAGGAAATTGTCAAATTAAATCCTGATGTGATTATTACAACCTATGGCTATTATGTAGAAAATCCAAGTGAGCAAGTTTTAGCACGTAAAGGATGGGCGGACGTACCTGCGATTAAAAATGAACAGGTGTTTGATGTTGATAACGATACTGTTACAAGACCAGGCCCTCGTTTAATTGAAGGAGTCGAGACACTTGCGAAGCTTATTTATCCTGAAGTGTTTGAAAAGTAAGATTACGTGGCTGTATATTCTAAGCGGAGGGTTTGTACTTAGTACAGCCCTCCTTGGCTTATTTATTAGCAGTGTGCAGGTGCCCGTTACAACGATTTTACATATTATATCCGACAATACCATAGGTTTTGGCTGGTTAGAACAAATACCCAAAAACGAAGAAATGATTATTTGGAATATTCGTTTACCAAGAGTACTTCTTGGATTTTGCGTTGGAGCTTCTTTAGCATTAGCAGGAGCAGCTTTTCAAGGGCTTTTACGCAACCCATTGGCAGATCCCTATACAATTGGGGTGTCATCTGGAGCGTCTCTTGGTGCGGTGTTTGTTATTTTTTTTCAGTTTTCCATCATCGGCTTAGGAAACTTTACTCTTCCAGTTGTCGCGATTATTAGTGGATTTCTAACTTTGTTTCTTGTTTTTGGGCTTGTAAAATTAAGCAGCCGCAACCTTGCAATTGAAACGATTATCTTAGCAGGCATTATTGTGAGTTCTTTTATAGGGGCAATCGTTTCACTCATAATTTCTTTAAGTGACCGAGATTCGATGACACAAATTATTTATTGGTTATATGGAAGTGTTGGAATGAGAAACTGGACACATGTTCAACTAATTGTTCCTTTTATGGTGCTTGGTTCCTTAATCTTATTTTTCAACCATCGAGAGCTGAATGCGTTAGCCCTTGGCGAGGATGCCGCTGATCATATTGGTGTTGATGTGAGAAAAAGGAAGATTTTCATCTTAATTGGAGCCTCCTTATTAACAGGTGCTGCTGTGGCGGTATCTGGTTCGATTGGTTTTGTTGGACTTGTGATACCACATCTTATTCGGCTCATAACAGGTCCAAATCATCGTCATGTCCTTCCTTTGTCAATGCTTGTTGGAGGAGCTTTTCTTATTTTAGCAGATTTAGTTTCGCGTACGATTATCGCACCTAAGGAATTGCCGATTGGTGTGATTACAGCCCTTATTGGGGCACCAGTATTCGCACTTTTATTAATTCGAGAACGTCTTGGGCGGAGGGGATCATAAATGTTAAGAATTGAAAACTTAGTAGGTGGCTACTCGAATCCGCCCATTATTAATGGAATCGATGTTGAGATTGGACAAGGAGAATTTTTTTCACTCCTCGGACCTAATGGAAGTGGAAAAACAACGATTTTTAAGCTAATTACTGGTCAATTGCCGATAATGGATGGGGAGGTCTTCTTATCAAATCAACCAGTTTCCAGACTTTCAAAGCTTGATAAGGCGAAGAAAATGGCTGTTCTCACACAGGAAGCAAATGTATCATTTGATTACACCGTCGAAGAAATTATCGCGCTTGGTCGTTATCCACATCAAAAAGGCCTACTTAAACAGTTATCAAAACAAGATGTAAGGATAATGGATGATGTCATGGATATGACTAACATTGCTCATCTAAAGAACATACCATTTCGTATGATTAGTGGCGGAGAAAAGCAAAGGGTGTTATTAGCAAAAGCTTTAGCTCAGGAGCCGGAAATATTACTGTTAGACGAACCAACGAACCATCTGGATATTAAGCATACTTTTCAAATGCTTGATTTATTAAGAGAACGACAAAAAAGCATGGGGTTAACGACATTTGCTATTTTACATGATTTAAATGTTGCATCTCTATATTCCGATCGAATCGCTTTGCTTCATCAAGGAAAATTTTTAGAAGTTGGAGATGTTGAAACGCTAAGAAAAGTGGATCAGCTAAAAAAGGTGTACGAGGTAGATGTAATCCCTCAATCACATCCGACGATTCCTAAGCCGCAGTTGTTAATGACACCAAACCATACCATTTCACAACATTCTATAGCTTTTAAAGAGTCATATAAGATTAAACAAACGAAAGAATATGTACATGTTCAATTCAAACACCAACTGAAAACCATTTCAAATGGTGTAATTGGCGAAGGAATTCAATGGCTCACTCACTTTTGTAATTTTCATGTAGAGAAAAATTATCATTGTGATGATCCTGTAAAAGATGTACAAGACTGGATGACAACATTCAATATCCCTTTTGAGCAGGCTCTTGGCATGATGACAGCTGTTGTGTTAGAGGATGCTGTGATTATCGAGGAAGAAATTGGTGGTATTTCGATGCTAGCAATCGTAACGGCAGGTGTCGGAAATGCGGTTGATATTTCAAAGCAATCCATTTCTAGTGCGGTCCAAACGATTGGAACGATCAATACCATGCTATTTATCGATGCCCATTTTACAGATGGTGCCCTTGTCAATGGATTAATATCTGCAACAGAAGCAAAGGTAAAAGCTTTACATGATTTAAAAATAAAAGATCCGCAATCCGGAACCCTCGCGACTGGAACATCAACAGATGCTCTTGTCCTCGGTTTAACGCAAAAGGGTGACAAAACTCCTTATGCTGGATCAAGTACTGTTGTTGGTCAAGCAATTGGTCAGATAGTGTATCGTGCGACATATGAAGCAATCAAAAAATATTTACATCGAGTTCATAAAGGGCATTGTTAAAAAAAGTATCAAAGGTGGAATGAAAATGTCACAAAGTCGATTGGTTATTGCTGGAACCGGAAGTGGTGTTGGGAAAACAACACTTACGATTGGATTGATGTCAGCGCTAAAAAAACGTGGACTCACAGTCCAAGGATTTAAATGCGGTCCAGACTATATTGATCCTTCCTATCATACTGCTGTTACAAAGAGAGCTTCTCGAAATTTAGATAGCTGGATGCTTACACATGATCAGGTCATCGATATTTTTAATCATGGAAGTGCAGGTGCTGACATTTCAATTATCGAAGGAGTTATGGGCTTTTTTGATGGGAAAAATCCAGAAACAAATGAAGGAAGTACGGCTGAAATTAGTATGATTACAAAAAGCCCAGTCTTATTAGTTGTAAACTGTGAAAGCATGGCAAGGAGTGCAGCGGCCATCGTTAAGGGCTTTCAGCTTTTATCGGAAGGGCCTAATATCGCTGGCGTCATTGCTAATAAAGTGGGAAGTGAAGGGCATTTTCAGCTTGTGAAAAAAGCGATTGAGAAGGAATGTCATGTTCCTGTGATCGGTTTTTTGAAAAAGGAACTAGATATTGAAATACCTGAACGACATCTTGGTCTCATCCCTTCTATTGAAAGAGGAGAGCTTGATCATTTTTTTCAAACATTAGGAGACTTAGTTAACGAGACAATTGATATGGAATTACTCCTTCAATTAGCTAACGCTGATCTATTACCTTCAAATGAAAAATCTTCATTATTTGAAGCAAAAAAAGAACCTGCTGTTAAAATCGCTGTTGCAAAGGATGCTGCCTTTAACTTCTATTATCCTGAGAATCTTGAAATCTTAGAGGCAAAAGGAGCTGAGATTGTTTATTTTTCACCACTCGAGGATGAGGAGTTACCAAATAATGTTGAAGGCCTCTATTTAGGAGGGGGATTCCCAGAGGAATTTGCACATCAATTAGAACAAAATGAAAAAGCAAAGGACTCCATAAAAACTTCCATCGAACATGGACTACCAACATTAGCTGAATGTGGAGGGTTCATGTATTTAACAGAATCAATCGAAACAACGGAAAACCAAACCTATCAAATGGTTGGAATCATTCCCGGTAAGGTTAAAATGCAAGAAAGATTAGCAGCTTTAGGCTACAGGGAAATATTCGGGCAAAATGAAAATTATTTATTAAAGAATGTAGCTGCAAAGGGTCATGAATTTCATTACTCTACGTATCAATCTCCTAATGAAAACATTCCATACGCCTATGAAACGAAGGGTATGAGAGGAACAAAGAAGGAAGGGTACTTACATAAAAATGTTGTAGCAGGCTATACACATTTTCACTTTGGCTCCTGTCCGAGCATGGTTGATCATTTGATTGAAAAATGTCTAGAGTACAAAACGAATAGGGGGAATCATCATTGACACAACATTCATACTCCGTACCTCAGTTAAATAAGGAAATGGGAAAACAAGTCTCTGATTATATAAATAATTTAACAAAGCCAGCGGGGAGCTTAGGCAGGTTAGAGGAAGTTGCCATATTATTAGCTGAAATGAAAAATGATGCATTTCCAACTGTGTCTCCAGCCGGTGTTCTTGTTTTTGCTGCAGATCACGGCATTACTGACGAGGGGGTATCAGCCTATCCGAAAGCTGTAACAGAGCAAATGGTGCGTAACTTTTTAAATGGTGGTGCAGCCATCAATGTGTTTAGCCGACAAATAGGTGCTGACCTAAACATCATTGACATTGGGGTTGCAATTGATATTGATCATCCTCATTTACTCAAGAAAAAAGTTCGATATGGAACAGCAAATTTTTTACACGAGGACGCCATGTCTCGTAAAGAGGCAGAAAAGGCCATCAAAATTGGCTATGAGCAGGGCTTAGAGATGATCAACAATGGTGCACAATGTCTTATCCTCGGTGAAATGGGGATCGGCAATACAACTGCAAGCAGCGCGATCTTAACAATATTGAGTGATAAAGAGGTCGAATCGGTTGTCGGAACTGGAACAGGTATTACACAGGAAGTCTTACAACATAAAGTCCATGTCATTAAGCAAGCGATTGAATCGCGTCATCCTAATCCTGCAGATCCAATTGATCTTATTTCAAAAATAGGTGGATTAGAGATCGCTGGAATGACTGGTGCGATGCTGGCTGCTGCAAGCAGACGAGTACCTATCCTTGTCGATGGATTTATTTGTACGATCGCCGCCTTACTAGCTAGTAAGATTTCACCAAATGCTGCAGATTATATGGTTGTCACACATCAATCTGTTGAACCAGGTCATCAAATCGCCATTTCATTATTAAGAAAAAAACCAATTCTAGATCTAGGTCTCCGACTAGGAGAAGGAAGCGGAGCAGCTGTTACATACCCAATAATCCAATCAGCTACATTAATGGTAAAAGAAATGGCAACATTTGATTCAGCTGGAGTTTCCCAAAAAAACTAGGAGGTAAGGTCAAAATGGAGAAAAAAGGGTTAACACTCGTGTACACAGGTGATGGAAAAGGAAAAACGACATCAGCTCTTGGTTTGACATTGAGAGCGGTTGGGAGAGGCTACAAAGCGAAAATTTTTCAATTTATCAAATCTCCTCAGCGTTCATATGGAGAGCAAATAGCCCTAAAAAAGCTAGGTGTTGATATGGTGCAACTAGGCATTGGGTTTACATGGACGAAAACACCAGAGGAGCACCGGGAAGCATTGAAAATTGGCTGGCCAAAGGCGAAGGAAGCAGTGCTTAGCGGGGAATATGATGTTGTTATTTTAGATGAGCTAAATAATGCTCTTGCGATTGACACCTTTCCAATTGATGATGTTCTACCATTAGAAGAGGTTTTAGAGGTTATTCAAAACCGCCCGCCACATGTACATCTCGTTATAACAGGTAGAAATGCTAAGCAGGAAATAAAGGATATTGCTGATCTTGTGTCAGTAATAGAACCAGAAAAGCACTATTATAATGAAGGAATTCCTGCTGTTAAGGGAATTGAATTTTAGCTTATTGTAAAAGGAGTTCATTTACATGAAAAAAGCTGTACCGCTAATGATTCAAGGTACTCATTCAGATGCAGGAAAAAGTGCAATCGTGACGGCTTTATGCCGAATATTTGTTCAAGATGGCTTTAAGACAGCTCCTTTTAAATCTCAAAACATGGCGTTAAATTCCTATATTACGGTAGATGGCAAGGAGATAGGACGGGCACAAGGAGTACAAGCTGAAGCAGCTAAAATTGTTGCGACAACCGATATGAATCCAATTTTGATAAAGCCGACTGGGGCCTATCAATCTCAAATTGTTGTACATGGAAAACCATATAAAAATATGAAAGCCGGCGAATACCGTGAAGACTTTTTTCAACAAGGATTCGCTTTGATTCGAGATGCATATGAAAGATTGGCAGAACGTTATGATCGAATTGTCATTGAGGGAGCGGGAAGTCCAGCCGAAATTAACTTAAACGACCGCGAGCTTGTAAACATGCGAGTTGCCAAAATAGCCGATGCACCGGTTATATTAGTAGGTGATATTGAAAAGGGTGGGGTGTTTGCAAGCTTAGTTGGGACACTTCAGCTTTTAGAACCTGAGGATCGAAATCGGGTAATCGGTGTTATTATTAATAAATTTAGAGGAGATGTATCCTTACTTGAACCAGGCCTAACATGGTTTGAAGAATATACAGGTGTGCCTGTCTTAGGAGTAGTACCATTTATTAACGATTTATTTATTGAAGCTGAGGATTCGGTTATTTTAAACAATTATTCTACTAAAATGGATGACTCGAAGGATATTGATATTGCCGTAATTCGCCACCCGATGATTTCAAATTTCACTGATATAGATCCTTTTTTTGAGGAAAGTGATTGCCATGTTCGCTTTGTGAAGAATGTGTCAGAGCTTGGTGAGCCAGATTTACTTATTTTACCTGGCAGTAAAAATACTATTGAAGATATGCTGTTTTTACATCAAAGTGGCCTGGCGAATAAAATATTGGAGCTAGCTGATTCAAATACAATGATTATTGGGATTTGTGGCGGTTATCAAATGCTGGGAAACTCTATTGCGGATGAACACCATATCGAATCCTCACATGGAAAAGTGAACGGACTAGGACTACTGCCAATGAACACAGTGATGACAGTCAATAAAAAAACGGTTCAAACTGAAGGAATGGCCATGTTTGGAGAGAAACAACTGCTAGTCAAAGGCTATGAGATTCATATGGGTGAATCGTTTTTTGAAGAGTCTTGCCATCCTTTTATTAAACTTAAAAATAGTCAAGATGGGGTTATAACGGAAAACAAGCAGCTAATAGGTACCTATTTTCATGGAATCTTTCATAATGATTCTTTTCGTGAGATTGTCTTAAATGAGATTCGAATGAAAAAAGGGTTAGAACCTATTTATGATCGTGCTTCATTTGCGCAGAAAAGAGAAGAAGGATTTAATTTATTAGCAAGTGAGGTTCGCAAGCATATTATGCTCGATAAAATTTATCAATTATGTGCTGACTTTTCAGCACATTCAGCACATAAGAAAGAAGCAAAGGACTAATCATGAATGTTACTTAATGAATTTTCAGGAAATCTTCTTATCGTTTTAGGAGCTGCCATCTTGCTTGATTTAATCATAGGCGACCCAAAGTGGATGCCACACCCTGTCGTCCAAATGGGAAAGCTCATAACCTTTTTAGAGAAAAAGTGGAATAGGGGAGAACATCGAGTTAAAAAGGGTATCGCTCTTACCTTGACTGTCGTATTGCTTGTTTTCCTTATGACCGCTACCTTACTATTTCTTGCCTACATGGTTCACCCAATCCTAGCAATGATTCTTGAAATATATCTCATCTCAACGACCATTGCGATAAAGGGATTATCAGCTGCAGCAAAGGATGTCCTTCATCCATTAAATAAAGGTAATATTGTTGAAGCAAGAAAACAGCTAAGCATGATAGTTGGTCGTGATACAGAAACTTTGCCGGAAAATGAAATCGTAAGAGGTACAGTGGAAACAGTAGCAGAAAATACAGTGGATGGAATAACGGCTCCGTTATTTTGGGCACTGATTGGCGGTGCACCATTAGCACTAGTTTATCGTGCGATTAATACCTTAGACTCAATGGTTGGTTATAAGGATGATCGATACAGACAGTTTGGATGGGCATCAGCAAAACTAGATGATCTGGCGAATTGGATTCCGGCTAGATTAACGGCCTTATCAATATGGATTTCTTCATTAATTATAAAAGACTCAGAGCTGAAAAAAAGCTGGGAAATCACCTTAAGAGATGCGAGAAAACATCCTAGTCCTAATAGCGGTTGGTCTGAAGCGATGGTTGCAGGCTTATTAGGAATTCAATTAGGTGGAATAAACTATTATAGAGGAATAAAATCCGAAAGAGCGACAATGGGAGATCCACATAGACAATTAGCCCAATCTGATATTCAAAAAGCCATTATATATATGCATGGAGGCTGGATTGTCTTTATCTTACTAGGCGGTAGCATCCTTCTCTTTATTGGAACGAGGTGAAAAAATGAAGTGGCCAAATCATGGCGGACAGCCAGAACAGATGAAGCAATTATTTCAAATTAATACTGATCAGCAAGTACTCGATTTTAGTGCAAATTTAAATCCAATAGGGCCACCTAATTGGTTAAAAGATGCTTTACAAGAATCATATCAATCGATCACGCGATATCCTGATCCATCTTATTCACAAACAACAGCTGCCGTAGCTCAATTTGAAGGAATTGACCAAGAAAATATTCTGTTAACGAACGGTGGAGCAGAAGCGATTTTTTTAGTGGCGAAATATTTTGAAAAAGGCAAAGCGTGTATTGTTCATCCAACTTTTTTAGAATATGAACGTGCTTGCAGACATTATCATATCGAAGTAGAGGATTTGTTTTATGAACTAGAAAATGGTTTTACATTACCAATGTCTTTGATCATAGAGAAACTAAACAAAACAGATGTTCTTTTCCTTTGTCGACCTAATAACCCAACAGGTACAGTCATAGCTGAGCAAGATATTAAGCAACTGCTTGAGGCTGCAAAAGAAACAAATACGTATATTGTTGTGGACGAAGCGTTTGTTGACTTTCTCCCAGCAGCGATACCAAGCCTGTCAGGATGGTTAGCATGTTATCCGAATTTAATTCTTTTACGTTCATTGACAAAGATGTATACCATTCCCGGCTTAAGAATTGGCTATATGATGGCAAACCCGAACATCATATCAATTTTAAAGAATGAACAAATTCCTTGGAGCATTAATTCGTTAGTTGATGCCATCGTTCCGAAGTTATTGGCTGATAAAAACTTTGTTAACCAAACTAAAGCATGGCTTCATGAGCAATCAGCATATATCCATAAAACCTTACCAGACATGGAGTTTTCTCTCACCCCATCACAAGTGAATTTTTACCTTTTACGAGATCATAAGAGACCGAATGAAACAGATAAACTTTTCACATTTTTACTAAGACGCGGAATTGTTACTCGTCATACCCATAATTTTAAAGGCCTTCATGGTGATTATTTACGTCTTGCTATCCGATCCAAAGAAGAAAACAAACAACTAGTGACAATGCTGCAAAAATGGAGAGATGAAACATGATTGTGTTTATATCTGGTGGAGCAAGATCCGGTAAAAGTCATGTTGCAGAACAAACAGCACTTTCATTAGCTAGAAAGAATAGTGGACAACTATATTACCTTGCTACTGCTAAAAGAAGCGATGACGAAATGGTGGAACGAATTCTCATTCATCAGCAGGACCGAGGAGAAACGTGGATAACGATAGAAGAACCATATTATCTAGAAGAATATCTCATGAACTGTGAGAAAGATGATGTCGTTTTAATTGACTGCTTAACCATTTGGTTAAGCAATGTCATGTTTGAGATGAACGATAAAATGACAAAGTTGGAAGAAATGGTACGCGAGTGGATAAGGGTAGCAAGAAAAAAACAATTTTCCCTTGTCATTGTGTCAAATGAAGTAAATGGAGGAATTCCTTTTTTAGATGAAGCTGTGTTTTCATATATGTATACATTGCAAAAATTACACCAACTTATTGTCGAGCAGGCAGAACTTTCGGTTGAAGTACAAGCCGGGATTCCAACATATTGGAAGGGAGAAAAAGAATGAAGTCGTTCATCTATGGATTTTTACTCGCTATTCAATTTTTAACAAGAATCCCAATCCCGATTCAATCTCCTTGGAACAGTAAAACAAGCAGATGGGCTTTAAGGAGTTATCCTGCTGTTGGCTTATTACTTGGATCCATCATCATGGTTGTCTTTTGGATACTGGAACCGCATCTCCCTGTTTTGATCTTAACGTTATTCATCATTTCCGTATGGGTGTGGCTAACAGGAGGGCTGCATTTAGATGGCTGGATGGATGTTGCCGATGCTTTAGGGTCAAATGCCCCGCTTGAGAAAAAATGGGAAATCATGAAAGACCCTCATGTTGGGAGCTTTGGACATATTGCGCTTTTGTTTTTACTTGCTTGGAAGACCGTATTGATTTATGAATTGCTGCATTTTGACATGTTTATCATAGCATTTCTCTTTATAGTATCATGTTCGCGTTTAGGAGCAGTTTTGTTAATGGTGTTTTTACCTTCAGCAAAAAGTAATGGCCTTGCATGGGAATGGAAGAAACATATTAATCGTATCGATATCATCTACGCGATCATTCCAGTTGCTGTGTTCGTCTTTTTATTTCCTTCATTTTATCTTTATCTTTTAGCATACATGTTGTTTGTCATCTTATATGGTACTTGGGTTAAGCGAACATTTAAAGGAATAAATGGGGATTTATTAGGCACAGCCATTGAAGGAGGAGAATTATGGGGGCTTGTCATCATGTGGATTTATTTCTCGTTCGTCATAGCATAACAGAATGGAATCAACAGAAAAGATATTTGGGGCATACGAATCAAAGTGTAGTAAAAGAGGAACTCCACACGTTGGATTGGTTGAAAAATGTGTTGCAAAAAACAAGGTTTGATCACGTTTATACTAGTGATTTACTTCGTTGTCAGGAAACATTTGATTATTTAGACCTTCCAACTAAAATGTCTGTCGATCATAGATTAAGAGAAATGAACTTCGGTGATTGGGAAGGAAAAACGTACAACGAATTAAAAGATGTAAAAGTCTATCAAAACTGGTTGAATAACTTGGAGGGTACTTCGGTACCGAATGGAGAGTCTTTTAGCATCTTTAAAGCAAGAATTGATTCTTTTTTTCATGATTTTTTTCACCATCTTAATGGTCTTGAAGATAATCAAAAGTTCTTAATCATCACTCATGGCGGTGTCATACGTTACGCTGTCTCAACATTTATAGCATCCACATCCATGTGGGATATTTCTATCCCACATGGACAGGGACTACAATTAAGCTTTGATAAGAAAGAGGGGGAATGGTTATGCAGCTCATTCTCGGAGGTGCTTTTACAGGAAAAAGAAAAGTAGTAAAAGAAAAGCACCAAGCATACAGCTGGATTTCTTCCTATAACGGTCAAAATGTATGGGATTGGGAAACAAAATGGACTAATAATACAACATTAGTGCTTGAAGGCTGGGAAAATTGGATTTTACAAGAATTAAAGTATTATAAGAGCAATGACGAGATTCGAAGGAAGTTTAGAGATCTTTTACATCGACTTCTAGACGAAGAGAATAAAAGAAACAACCCAATTGTTCTAATTATGCTAGATATGGGCAAGGGAATTGTTCCTCTTGAAAAAAGTGAAAGAAGACTAAGAGATATCGCAGGCTGGATTGCACAGGATGCAGCAACACTTTCAGAGCATGTAGAATATGTGTGGAATGGGTTATCAAGGAAATTAAAATGATGGTGCTGGGGAGGGTTATTAATGAAATTAATTTCCATTTGTCCAAGTAATACTGAGCTAGTCGGTTATTTAGGCTTAACATCCTCTTTAGTAGGAGTAGATGATTATTCAGACTGGCCAGAAGATATTTGGGATTTACCAAGGCTTGGATCTGATTTGAATATAGATATGAACAAACTCGAGAAGCTAGAGCCAGACCTAGTGCTTGCTTCACTTTCTGTACCAGGTATGGAACGAAATATTGAAGAATTACAGAAGCGGAAGATTCCATATGTCATTGTACCAAACCCAAAAACGCTCACAGAAGTTGGCGAGAGTATCCGTTTTGTTGGAAATGTGACAAATACAAGGGACAAAGCAAATGAATTATATATGAAATATAATCAAATACTCGATCGTTACCGATTGATCTCTAAAAAAGTAGTAAAAAAGAAAACGATTTATTGGGAATGGTGGGCAAAACCGATTTTCACACCAGGTGCTTATAATTGGTTATCTGAAATAAGTAATCTAGCCGGCGGACAAAATGTTTTTGACGACATCCCAAAAGCCAGTGTTCAAACAGATTGGGAAGAAGTGAAAAAAAGAAACCCTGATGTAATGAGTATCATATGGGTTGGTGTACAAACGGAACGAGTAAATCCAAAGGTTATTCTAAAACGACCAGAGGCAGAATCAATGAAAGCCATTCAAAATAACCGTCTCTACATATTAGAAGAGCCATTATTTTGCAGGCCCTCACCACGATTACTTCTTGGTTTAAGTAAAATAGCTAGCATTCTACATCCTGAGATTTATCCGTTCTTTATTGAAGGGGAAGACCCTTTACTTGTTGAAAAGTAAATCTAGATAATAGATAGAAAGTCAATCCTATTGGTTGGACTGACTTTCTATTTCAACAGGTTATATAACGCCTTGCTCAATCATCGCATCTGCTACTTTAACAAATCCCGCAATATTGGCACCAACGACAAGATTGCCAGGAGCGCCATATTCTTGTGCTGCTTGTTTGCTATTTTGGTAGATGTTTTTCATGATTAATTGTAATTTGCTATCTACTTCTTCAAATGTCCATGAAAGCCTGGCGCTATTTTGTGCCATTTCTAAAGCCGAAACGGATACTCCTCCAGCATTGGCTGCTTTAGCAGGAGCCAATAATACATCATTTTCTAAGAATGTTTCAATAGCTTCTAGAGTTGACGGCATATTTGCCCCTTCACCAACTGCTTTTACACCATTAGATACTAAAATTTTAGCAGATTCAAGATGAATTTCATTTTGAGTCGCACAAGGTAAAGCGATATCACAAGGGACTGTCCAAATCCCACTGCAATCTTCCGCGTAAATTGCATCAGGATGATCGCAAACATAAGCACTAATTCGCAGTTTTTCAACTTCTTTAATACGTTTAACCGTTTCTAAATTTATGCCATTTTGATCATATATATAGCCATTTGAATCACTGCAAGCTACCACTTTAGCTCCTAGCTCAATCGCTTTTTCCATGGCATAGATTGATACATTTCCAGAACCAGATACTACCACTGTACTTCCTTTAAAGCTAAGGCCTTTGTCCTTTAACATTTCTTCAACAAAGTAAATAGTTCCATATCCAGTTGCTTCTTTACGAGTTAAGCTTCCACCATAGCCAATGCCTTTTCCTGTTAACACACCAGCTTTAAAGCCACCGCGAATTTTTTTATACTGACCAAATAAATAGCCGATTTCTTTACTACCAACACCGATATCTCCCGCTGGAACATCTGTATCAGGACCAATATATCTACTAAGCTCTGTCATAAAGCTTTGACAAAAACGCATGATTTCTCCATCAGATTTCCCTTTTGGATCAAAGTCCGCTCCACCTTTTCCACCACCAATGGGTTGACCTGTTAGGGCATTTTTGAAAATTTGCTCAAACCCTAAGAACTTAATAATACTCCCGTTTACAGAAGGGTGGAATCTTAATCCGCCTTTATATGGACCTAGGGCACTACTATATTGAACTCGAAACCCTCGGTTTACCTGAACATTTCCTTGATCATCAACCCATGGCACACGAAACGAAATGATACGTTCAGGCTCAACCATACGTTCGAGAATTGCATGTTTAATATATTGTGGATTTTTTACAAGGACTGGAATTAATGAATCAAATACTTCATTAACAGCCTGGAGAAATTCAGACTCATTTGGATTACGCTTTTTGACCGTATCAAAAACTTGTTGAACATAATTCTGCACACTTTCTGTATACATTTGTTGGTTATTTTCCAGTGTTTTCATGTGTGATAATCTCCTTTTTTATCATATCAGAATTTATAAATTTTGAACTTAGTATAGGTGTCCAGCTCCAGCGCCTAGCCCCGAAGCAGAGGACGTTGTGTAAGTAACTGCCTCGAGGTCATAAGCCACAAATGAATGGGGAAGACAAAGAACGTCTTTTATCAATGCGTCTTATTTGCCCTTAGGCTGACCAAGGCGATTGCGCTTTTCTTAATCGACATGCAAAAATTAATTCTCAAAATGTCCATTTTTGATGAATTGTTATTATGGAATATTTTATAATTAAAGAATTAATCGGATCAATATAAAGAAACGATAATATTAATGCGTTTTTCGCATCAATTATAAGGGGGATCATAGTGGATTTTAGACAAATACGTTATTTTATGGA
Organism: Metabacillus sp. RB-C-LZQ-3-1; assembly: GCF_058315175.1. NCBI lineage: Bacteria > Bacillati > Bacillota > Bacilli > Caryophanales > Bacillaceae > Metabacillus > Metabacillus sp. RB-C-LZQ-3-1. The sequence goes on from NZ_JBZFLI010000018.1 coordinate 79,250, forward strand.
GGTTGCTACCCGCGAACATATGACAGAAGCAGCAGATTCATTACATGTTGCTCAATCCTCTGTAAGTAGACAAATTGTAAACTTAGAAAGCGAGCTTGGAGTTGATTTGTTTATAAGAGAAGGGAGAAGAGTCAGGTTAACACCCATTGGGAAAATATTTTACGAACGCATGAAAAACGCCATGAATGTGATCGATGCTGCTAAACGTGAGGTTGAGGAATATTTAGATCCGGAAAAAGGAACGGTTCGTATAACGTTTCCTATTAGCTTAGCCGCATATACCTTACCAACTGTTATTTATGCATTTCGATTACGGTATCCGGATGCGAAGTTTCAGCTGAAACAAGCCCTTTATCCAGATTTAATTGACGGAGTGATAAAAGGTGACTTTAATCTTGCTCTAATTGGTCCACTGCCTCTTGAAGAAAAAAAACTAAAACGGAAAATATTATTTACAGAAAATATAGTGGCTTTGTTACCGAGAAATCATCGACTTGCTAAAAAACAGTCATTAAAGCTTCGAGAATTAGCAGATGAACCCTTTTGTTTATTACCTGAAGGCTTTGTTTTTCGAGAAATCGTTGTGGATGCGTGTCAAAATCTTGGCTTCACACCAAATGTTGCATTTGAGGGCGATGATATTGACGCATTAAAAGGGTTAGTATCAGCTGGGTTAGGAGTTGCCCTCATGCCAGAGGTAACACTAGTTGACAGCTTGCCAAGATCTACAGTGAAAATACCTTTGGTTGAACCTTATGTTACTAGGACTGTTGGTGTTATTACTCCTAAAGACAGGGAATTACTACCAACCGAAAAATTATTCTATGAATTTTTACAGGAGTTCTTTGCGAGGCTGGATGAGTTTAATCAGTAATGGAGTTCCATACTAGAGAGTATATAATTCAATAAAATAGAGACCTCTCATTTTTATTGAATTATAATAAGGATGTACATTAAAATGAAATTTAATTGTTGAAACCTATTAAAAGGAGTACTGATATGTCAATTGTAGAAAAATTAAATTTATCAAAATATAAAAATATGGCTGTAATCAATCAGCCTGAGGATTATACTGTTTTTACGAATCCTGCTGTTTCCTTTACTGAAAACCATGATGCTATGTTTATTTTTGTCAAAACGATTGACGAGATGGTCAAGCACATTCAGTATATTATTGACCATGAACTTTTATTAGAAAAAGGCTATGTATTCTTTGCTTATCCGAAAAAAGGTAATAAACGCTATGAAACCTATGTTCATCGTGACGAAATTTTCCCTGCAATGAAGGTAGGCGATGATGGATATGTAGGGGATAGTGATATTAAATTTGCCCGAATGGTTAGCATGGATGATGTGTTCACAGTGGTTGGATTAAAGAGAGAGAAAAAGAAAGAAAAGAAAACATCGGCTGCAAGTCAATGTGTCGCAGATTACGAAAATAACGTAAAAGACGTTGAACAATTATTAGCTGATCATCCTTCTGAGCTGCAATTTTTCCAAAGTTTAACACCAGGGTATCAAAAAGACTGGGCACGGTACATATTCTCTGCAAAACAGCAAAAAACACGTGAAAAGAGACAAGTTCAGATGGTTGATGTGCTTTCACAAGGTTATAAAACGATGGATTTGTTTCGTCAAAAGAAGAAATAATATTTCAAACAAATAAAACGGCTTGATCATCCAATTGATCAAGCCGTTTTATTTGTTATCGGCCGTTCATATTCAATACTTATGACATCATACAATAAAGAAATAGTCATAATTTGAAAGGATGGTCATTTTGAATCAAAATACTAGCTTACAAGATGAATTAATAGAATTCGACAAAAAATATTTTCTACACCCAACCTCACCAATACAACAACAGCAAAAACAAGGCCCTACATTTATTTTTACAAAAGGAGAAGGAATTAACCTTTATGATCTTTCAGGTAAAAAAGTGATGGATGGCATGTCATCGCTTTGGAATGTGAACATCGGTCATGGACGAGAAGAGCTGGGTCAAGTGGCAAAGGAGCAGATGGCTAAGCTTGCATTCACGTCCAATTTTGCTACGTTCAGCAATGAACCAGCCATTCGTTTAGCTAAGAAGCTAGCTGACATTTCATCTGGTAATTTGCAGGCTAGCTTTTTTACATCAGGTGGATCTGAGGCAAACGATACAGCGTATAAGCTTGCTCGACACTATTGGATTTTGAAAGGGCAACCAAATCGCAATAAAATTATCTCAAGAACCAAGTCCTATCATGGAGTAGCCATCGGTTCCACTAGTGCAACAGGATTAAAGCCGTTCAGAGATTTTACAAATTCACTAGCACCAGATTTTCTTCATGTTAATAATAACTCCTCGTGCTTTCTACGTGAACTGATAGAAAAGGAGGGACCTGAAACAATCGCAGCCTTTATCGCTGAACCTGTTCAAGGAGCAGGAGGGGTTCATATCCCACCTGAACATTATTTCAAAGAAGTGAACAAGATATGTAAACAATATGGAATATTATTCATAACTGATGAAGTGATCACCGGATTTGGTCGTACAGGAACTTATTTTGGAATTGAACATGACGGAGTTGAACCTGATATGATGTGCTTTGCCAAAGGAGTGACTAGCGGTTATGCGCAATTAGGAGGGGTTATGCTATCCAAAGAAATACACAAAGTTTTTACGGACATGTCAACTGGCACTTTACTTCATGGCTATACATACAGTGGACACCCGATGGCATGTGCGGTTGCGTTAAAAAATATTGAGATTATCGAAACTGAAAATTTAATCGATCAATCAAAGAAGTTAGGAATAGAACTGCTGAAAGGCCTTCGAACGATTCAAAAAAATCATCAAATTGTTCAACAGGTAAGAGGTCGAGGCTTAATGGCAGCGATTGAATTTGTTAACGAGAAGGATTCAACCAATCCCTTAGCTCCACAAGTTGTCGCTGAAGCAGCTAAACGAGGATTAATTTGCCGGTCAGTTATTTTTGATGATCAAGACACAGTTGTTCTTGCACCTCCGCTTATTATAAGTAAACAAGAGCTGCATACTTTAATAGACATTCTTGATCATTCAATAGCAACTATAGAAAAACAATGAAAGAGTCATAGTTAATTCCATATAAAAGAAGCAAAGCTAAAGATGAACAAAATAGCTTTGCTTCTTCATTTTTTATAACCTAACAGCCCAATCAATATTCTTCTATATTACAATGATCCTAATGTAAATATACAAACTCCCCTAAGAACCATATCTCCAATTCTAAGCAATAGAGTTACAGAAAATAAACTTGTTTCATAAACCAAATTTTTTCTTAAGCCATCTGCAATGACTTTCTGAATCGTCTCATTATTTTTCAAAAAATCTAGTTCTATATAGAAATTATTTATTAAGGATGGGAGCTTAATGATATATTTATTAGTAAGATTAGTTACTGGTTGAAATAGATTTATCAATTTTGTGGGGGAACAAATAATGGTTAATGTAAAATCAGTCAAAATTGATGGTGAGGAGATTTTTGTATTTAATAGTGCAATCTATATTTTTGAAGCAAGTACGGGGTTAACTCTAGAGTGTAATATGATTGTTAGTGAAGTTGTGGTAAAAAAATATCAACATGTGGAAAATGTCATTGTAGAAATAGAGTTAGATGATGGACGTTTGATTCAGTTCATTATGTTTATAAATACATTGCAGGGCGGTTTACCACAAGTCCACGTATATTGCGATCTCGATGAAATAGCAGGGTACGAGGATTTTGATCGTGTAAATGAAAATGACTCAAGATTTCCGGTCATAGAAGAAGGCATAACATTAGAAGATATTAGAAAAGTGGAAATGCCGATCGAAACGATTACTTTTAAAGTAAAGCTGCCTATTGACCAGGTCGAATGGTTAAAAAGGCAAAAAAGGAATGTGCTGCAAGAAATGCTTTCTGAATTTATTACCATGAAGAGAAACGAATGAATAATATTTTTTCGAAATTAGTAAATTTTATGACACATTTTCTCACCTTCAACATATATTAGCTTCTGTGAGAATTTTATATGAAGGGAAAAGTGAACATGAGTAATTTATTAAAAGTACCAATAAAGGAAGAATATAAAGGGAGTAATGAATATAAGGTAGTTGAAGTAAACATATCCAATTCAACCGAAAATTTATATGCTGTTGTAACTCCAGTTAATAAAATGTAAAAACACAGAAAAACAATCTTTTGTTTTAAATACATAGAAAGATTGTTTTTCTTTTTATATTGCTTTAAATTGTTTACATCTTACTATTGGTAGATAAAGCTGACTACAGAATAGCCAATTTTAAATGATCGATTAGGCTAAAAAGTTTTTTGCACTTTATTATACCTGACCTTAATTGGGTATTAATTTCCATTTATAGGATATCCTAAAAATAAAAAGGAAATTAAGATGATATTATTTTTCACTTCGATTATCCTGTTTAATTTCATCACTTTTACTTTTGCTAAAAGGCTTACTGGAAACCAAATATCTCATATTTGGACCTTTACCATTTCATTTCAGCTTATATTTGATTTATTAATTGAGCATAAATTTTTGGGGTATTGGTATTTTGATAAAGATGTGGAATTATTTGATCTTCTAGCACATTTTTTTTTAATTCCTCCAGTGAATATTATTTTTTTAAATTGGTTTCCAACTAAATCAACTTTTTTTAAACAAATTATATATATTTCCGCATGGACATGCTTTACTCTCATCTACGAATACATGGCAACCTTGCCGAAGCCGTTTGGATTCTTTCATTTGGGCTGGTGGAGGGTATGGTACGATATTTTTGTTGTACCGATTCTCTTCTTAATCTTATTGGGGTACTTTAAGTATGTTTTAATTTTAGAAAAAAGACTTTTAAACCGTAAATATACATGAAAAAACGCCAAATC